>CP144170.1 GCA_039636785.1 Micrococcaceae bacterium Sec5.7
TCGGTGCTGCGCACCTCGTGGCCCCATTTAGGGCTTTAGACAAGGGGCTGCGCCCCTTGTGTCCGGCCTTTGGCCTTGCCCCTCCTGGCTCCTCCGGGGGGTTCCTCATATGCCCTCCTGGGCTGATTTGGAGCTGCTTATAACTGCTCTTGCGTTATCCGTTTGTTATCGAAAGTGGGTTGACAGCTATCTATGGTCCGGATATATTTGTTATGTCAGATCAAGTTAAAAGAAAGGTTCATTCAGATGCCCTCCTCACTTACGGTGAAAAGCTCTGCCGATCTCCTGGCTTTCGTGCCCATCCAGCTCGGCTTCTGGCCAGCTGATTCCCTCGTTGTCATGTCCATTCAGGACAAGCACCTTGGGGCTACGCTCCGCACGGATCTCCCCTCTACAGGGGGTGACCTCCTGGCCTTTGCGCACACTATTGCGGAGATGATCTCGGCCGATAAGGATGCCACCGGCTACGTAGCTGCCCTGTACTCCAATGACAGCCCGGATGGTGCTTACGATCCCCACTTCCGGACCCTCATGAATTGCCTTGCATTTGCGCTTCCCCACGAGCTGACAGGGGTCTTTTTGGTTCAATCCGAACGGGTCTACGCTCTGGACAGTGACGAAACCTTCCCGGTCTCTGACATCAAGGCCAGCCCTGTGGCTTTGGAGCTGGCTTTTCGTGGCCGCGGTTACGCGCAGACCTCGGAGGTCCACATCCCCGCGGCTCCGCCAGCTTCAGAACGGGAAACCGAAACGTACTCCGCACTGTTGGACGCGTTCCGGAGCGCACCCCCACTCAAGGCGCAAGAGCTGGTCCGTAACGTCTGGCGGGACAGCATCCAGCAGGAGACCTTGAGCGAAAGCCAGCTCAAGGGCATGCTCTCGACCCTTCAGGACAAGCTATTCCGCGATATCGCTCTCGGGAACGCATTCAGCCCTGACCCCATCCCCGTCGACGATCACAAGCACCTCGTCAACTACCTAATGGGATCCAAAGAGGTCCAGCCCGACTGGAAGCGGATAGACGCGACAGAACGAGCCCTCAACCAGATGCTCCCGTTGGCGCCGAACGCGTACCGTCCGGCCCCTCTGACAGCATTGGCCCTGATCCAGTGGCAGAAGGGCAAGGCCTCGGCAGCGACTTCCTACCTCAAGGCAGCGCTGGAAATCGACCCCGGCTTCCGTCTGGCTGTTTTACTGGACGAACTCTTTAGGCGGGGCACCATCTGCGACTGGGCCACCTCGAGGTCCACCGCCTACACCCCGTCCTAACCACCGGCCGCTCCTGCTCTTCAGACCAGGAGCGGCCACCACCGCCCCAACAAAAGGAGCACAAATGGCCCGCTTCGGCCCCGTACACACAGCCTCCCTGGATGCCGAAAGCAGCACCCGGAAATTCGCTACCACCACAAAACGCCGGCGGAATCAAGGAACCCCCGCCCCCGGCGAATTCGCCATGAACGCGTACAACGTGCGCCGGAACCTCATCAACCTCAGCGAAGCGCTCACGTACCTGATTGACGAACATGGCACTCTGCCCCAGGAGAGGGCGGGAATCCCCATAGACGGCCTGCAGGCCGCTGCCAGGCACATTTCCGCAGCCATCGACGAACTGCCGGCCGCCATGCCTGAGGTGAGCTAGCCCGCCTGCACGCGTGGCCGCGCCTTGCGTCCCAAGACGAATATTCCTGATGAAACTAGGTTGACAGATCGTGCCCTGTGGCATAGATTTATATATGTCAGATCAAGTTACATGAAAGGCTCACAAACATGGCTACAACAACTCTTGAAAAAACCGCCGTTCCCACCAATGCCGTTGCCACCGGCGCCGAATGGCTGGCAGCCATCGCCGCAATAGCACCCTCGATCTCCGCGAGGCCGGCCACTCCTTTGATGTCATACGCCAAGGTATTCAGCGAAGGGTCCAAGCTCTATCTCCAGGGATACGACTGGGAAGTATCCGCCACCACCGAGATCGCTGAGGACTGCGCACCGATAGAACCGTTCCTGGTCCCCTACAAGTGGCTCACAACCACCCTGAAAACCCTGCTGGGCAAAGACAAGGCTTCACTGGTCGGCCTGGGAGTCGAGTCCGGCAAGGTGGTGCTTCGGTGCGACGGCTACGAGATTCCTGTCGAAGGATCCTCAGTTGCTGACTACCCGAACATTCCGGCCACTGGCCGGGTTTTCGCTGAAGTGGACTCCGCCAAGCTCAAGCCAGCCATGGCACGAGTGGCGACCACCGCATCCCCGGATCACACCCTGCCCATCCTGACCGGGCTGCAGGTGGACGCACATGGGGCTGGCCTGGACATCTGCGCCACTGACCGATACCGGCTTGCCTATGACCACGTTTCAGCTTCGGTGCAGCACGACCGCAAGTTCCTGGTCGGCGCCAAAACCTGGGCTGCAGTGGCTAGGAACGTGTCGGGCGGGAATCTGATGTTCACCGACGTTCCCACGAACGAATACGCCATCGGCATCATCACTGGAAAGACCGTCTACACGGTGGTGGAAATTCAGGGCGACTACCCGAAAATACGCAGTCTCATCGGCGAAGGCCACTCCACCGTAGTGGAGCTGGACCGCGCTAAGCTGCTGGCCATCACCACGGTCGCAGCGAAGCTGACCGAGCGCAACCTCCCTGTCCGGCTGACCATCAGCTCCACAGGTGCCATGGTTGTCGCCGACCCGGATGCCAAGTCACCGCTCGCTGCAGCGAACTGGGTGGCCGGACCCTACTCCGATGGCTGGGTTGTCTCGTTCAACCCCGCCTACCTGCTCGACGCGATCAAGGCGTTCACCACGGACATGATCCGCTTCTCCCAGCAGACCCTGCCCAAGCCCGCCGTATTCACCGAGGCCGGGGTGGCCGCTGAGGACAACGAAGCGTTCCGCCACATGATCATGCCAGTCCGACTGCCGGCCTGATCCCTGTCCGCTCCTGCCCCACAAGGCAGGAGCGGTAGCCCGCACCTTGAATGCCACCAGCCCGCCTGCATATACGCCCTGCTTTGCGTCCCAAGTGGAATATTCCTGATGAAACTAGGTTGACAGATCGCCCGCATGGGCATAGATTTATATATGTCAGATCAAGTTATCAGGAAGGTTCGTTCCAATGAATGAAGACCGCATCGCCCGCGCAGCCCTCACCCGCCTCTTCGAGCCCGGCGACACCGTCGGACTGGCCCTCGTTGCCAAGCACGGCCCCCACGCCGCGCTGCGCATCGCCATCGGAGCCCGCCCATGCTTCCCTTTCGGCGACATCACGGCCGAGCAGCTTTCACACGGTCTTGACCGCTGGAACCAACGCTTCCGCGACCTCTCCCCCGAAGAGGACCTGGCCACCATCGAACGACTCGGCGGGGGATTCCTCACCCCCGACGACGAGCACTGGCCCACCGCACTCAATGACCTCCCGGACGCTCCCCTGGGCCTCTGGTACAGGGGAAACTTGACCGGCGAGATCCCCGCCCCCAGCCGAAGCGTGGCCCTCGTCGGCTCACGCGACAGCACCAGCTACGGCGCATCCGTCACCGGAGACCTGGCCTACACGCTGGCGCAGCGCGGAATCTGTGTCATCTCAGGCCTCGCCTACGGCATCGACGCCCACGCCCACCGTGCCGCGCTGGCCGGAAGCCACGGCGGAGGCCCCGCGACCATCGCTGTACTGGCCGGAGGCCTTGACCGGGACTACCCGTCAGGGAACGCCGACCTTGCGGCCGCGATCCGCGCCAACGGGCTCACGATCTCAGAACTGCCCCCAGGATCCGCCCCCACGCGCTACCGCTTCCTGGCCCGGAACCGCATAATCGCAGCCCTCGCAGGCGTGACCTGCGTTGTGGAAGCCCGCTGGCGCTCCGGCGCCCTGAATACCGCTCACCACGCCGAAACCATCGCCCGGCACGTTGCAGCGGTCCCCGGCAGCGTTCACAGCGCGAACTCCGCAGGATGCCACCGGCTCCTGAAGGAAGGCAGCGCGGTACTGGTCTCCGACGCGGCGGAAATCACAGAACTGCTGGCCAGCTAAAACCCCAGGGAGCCGGCAGTCGCCGGCTCCCGCGAAAGTGGGTTGACAAGCCCACCTCTTTGACGATAGATTATTAAGGTCAGATCAAGTTAAGGAGAGTTGAAGATGGCTTTTGCACCCACCGCAGACCAGGCGAAGTACCTCCAGGATTCCCGCGATGCGGCCGCGGCCGCGCACCAGGGGCATTACCCCGACTATCCGTTCGGAACGTACACCCACGAGGCTTACCTCGATACAAGCTTCAACGAGTACTTCTGCAAGCACTGCGAGGATTTCATGGGCTACGGCCCCCTCCACCCCCTGGCGGGAAGCTAAGTCCATGGCCAGCACCAAAGCGGCCACAAGCCCCGCCAAAACCAACCGAGAAGGATTCCCTGTGGTGCCCTGCTACCGCTGTGGCGGCACCGGCGAATTCTCCTTCAACCAGGTTGACGGCAAACGCTGCTACGGATGCAACGGCACCGGCTGGGCCATCAAACGGGGCAAGACGACAAAGGCCTGGAAGGCCTACCAGGCCGCCCTTGAAGCAGCCAGGACAGTCGCCTGGGAGGATGTCCAGCCCGGCGACGTCGTAGAGATCCAGCTCCGCCGGTTCGCCAAGGTTTTGACCAAGCATGAAGATCCACTCAACCTGGGCAACCTGACTTTCACCTTCGAAAACAACACCACCCGGCTCGGCACACCAAGGCATTTCACGACGATCCTGCGCGATGCCGGCAACCTTCCGGACCCCGCCGAATGCACCAGGGACCTCTAAGTCACTGCTGCCATCACAAGCAGACTGATAGTCCGTTGAGCACAGAAAAGCGGGCGGCCCCTTCCCTGGGGGCAACGGGGCCGGCCCGCTTCGACATCAGACTACATTCCAGCCTCTACCGCGCTTTGCTCGGCGATAGCCAGTGCCTGGGCAAAATTTTCGACCGCTGCGGCGTAACCCTGCGGATCGTGAATAGTCGCGGCCAGCTCGGCGTGCTTCATGGCCCGGATCATCTGGGCAGTCGCCGGCACCCTTAGATCAGACATTGCCGGGGCTTTCATCTGCAGCTCCGGATCGATTTCATATCGAACCCAACGGGCCTTCAGGATCTGGTGCTGGCCGTGGCTATTCCGGAAAGTGTCCAAGCTGGAGGTGGAGGCCCCCATAAGGAACCGCCTCGGTGTACCTGTCTGGTCTGCCACTTGCTTGACGCGTCGACGTTGCCGATTCAAGGCCTCGCGTTCCCACCAACCCGTTCCGGATCCATGAAGCAGCGCCAAATTGTTGGCGTAGATGCGGATTTCTTCGGGCGTCATGGCGTCCAGCTCCGCAGCGTTTTTCGACTCGACGCGCCGCGGCCCTCTGGAACTGGCCACGCTGACGTCCGGGATCGGGAAGACAAACTTCCCGGCGGCGTACCCGAAAAGGCCCGTAATCAGAACACCCCAGTGACTAACCAGCCCCGAGCCAGCCCCCATGATTCCGACGCCGAAAAATCCTGCCGTTGTCAGGAACATCTCGGTCGTCATGCAGATACGACTGCCATTGATCACGAACACCGGCCGGAACATCTTGCGCCGCCGTACATGGAACGCTGCCGCCCTTTTGCTCCACGTCATGATCATGATCGCGCCGTTCCTCTGCTCGGTTGGATGGATACACCAACAAGAGGTGCCGCCACCAGGAACTTCCGGACACCACAGGAGCGGTTTAATTCCTGCCATCCGGGGCGCGGCCGCCAGCGGCCATCTGGAGGCACCGATAAACCCCCGGGGCACCAAAAGGGCCGGCCCAACATCCTGCCATCACCAGGGCAGCCAGGCTTCCTCACAAAGCGAGCACAACAAGGGCGAAAGTGAGTTGACACCTTTAGCGATCTCACATATATTTATATATGTCAGATCAAGTTAAGGAGTTGCGAAATGTCTTCATCCCACGCCACCCAGGGCATCTTCATCACAGGTCACCCGCTGACCGAAGCGGTCTACATCCCCAATCCGTCTCCCGACGAGGACGTCGAGGGCGAATGGCTGCTGAACATTCCACAGGCCGAGATCGTCCTGGACGCCTGGGCCAGCGCCCCGGCCGAGGAGGACGTCATCCGCAGCTGGGAGCGGTTCGAAATCGGCCTGCTGGTGACCGCCCTCGCCATGGAAGGCGAGATCAACATCTCGGGCTGGGAATCAGTCACTGGATCAGACGGCACCGACATCTACAGCACCGACTCGATGCCGTTCGACTTTGAAATTACCCCCGTCCACAACTAAGCGCAGCACGCGGGCCGGAACAACCAACCGGCCCGCGCCCACCCCTCGAAAGGAAATGATTATGTCCTCAACCCCAGCCATCACACCCGGCGCGACCTGCAATGTCGGCAAAGGAAAAACCAGGTGGGAAGTGATCGCCACCGAAGCCAACGGCACCGTCCTTCATCTTTCGAAAGTTGGCGGCGACGGCTACACGAACAAATGGGCACGCCCCGACGAAGTCACCAACGTCCTGGAATCCACACTCAGCGTCACCCTGGGGCAGGTCCTCTCCGCCAGGGAAAAGGCCTCGAAGGCGGCAACGCTGCTCTCGGACCAAATCCGCAGGCATGCGAAGCCGGACAAGTTGACCGAGCTCCTCGCCACCAGCGTCCAGCTCACGGAGACCTACACCTCCCTGTACAAGCAACACCTGGCGGACTCAGGCACCCAGCAGGACCAAATCCAGGACTAAGCCCCAGCCGGTTCGGCCTGCCCAGCCAAGGCAGGCCGAACCCGGGCAGCCCAGTTCAAAAACACGTTCCCCGGGCGTCCGGTTCCCCCGGACCACGGCCACCTCTTGTTGGTGGATCACCCCCCCAATTTCCAAGGAGAGACGGCCATGACGCCCACTCAAACCCCCCAGCATCCCGTCCACCACAGGGCTGTCCGCCTCTTTCGGGCCGGCCTCTGCCTGCTGGCAACCATCGCACTGGCCGGATGCACCCTCACCTGGTCACCACCGGCACCGGAACAGGCACCACCCAGTGCAGCGGCAGGCCCCACCATCACCCCGCAGGCGGCCGCCTCCGCACTGGAAACACTCCAGACGCTGCGGATCCAGGGCCGGGCACCCAAGACCGGCTATGACCGGAAACAGTTCCTCGACGGCTGGCCCAGCGTCAAAGGCTGCGACCTCCGCAACCGGACCCTCGCCCGCGACCTGACCGACATCCAATTCAAGCCGGGAACCAACAACTGCGTCGTAATCTCCGGGATCCTCAACGACCCCTACACCGGACAATCCATCCCCTTCACTCGCGGCCAGGACACCAGCTCCGCCGTCCAAATCGAACACGTCGTCAGCATCGGAGACAGCTGGCAAAAGGGTGCCCAGCAATGGGACGACGACCGCAAGGAAGCCTTCGCCGCAGACCCCGAGAATCTCCTGGCAGTCGACGGTCCCGCCAACATGCAAAAACAAGACTCCGACTTCGCTACCTGGCAGCCCCCCAACAAGAGCTTCCGCTGCCAGTACGCCGCTATCCAGACCCACATCAAGGCCAAATGGGGACTGTGGGTCACACAGGCTGAACACGACGCCATGAGAAACACTCTGTCCGCCTGCGCCTAAGCCACGCCGCCCCTCGAAGGAGAAGCCATGCCAGTCCCTGAGAACCTGAAAATCGAAATCATGGCCCGCGCGCGCACCGCCCAGCAGAGCGCCTCTCCCATGCAGCAACCACCGTGGCTTGCCCGGCTCGTTGCCGACGTCGTACAGACGACCCTGGACCTGGTCGAGCCCCATCTCCACCACACTCCCGGGGGAGAGACCGGCCCCACCGAGCCCGCGGCGAAAGTGGGTTGACAGACCTCCTCAAGTCTTGATAGTTTATTTATGTCAGATCAAGTTTATGGAGGATTTAGAAAATGAGTTGCTACGAATGGGAAACTGCCAGGATCACACTGCCGGCCGCTTCGGTCGCCCCACTAAAGGGGACGTTGCGCAATTATCTGAACGCCACGCACTCCGAGGTCTACCAGTTGGCACTGATGCTGCATCGCCCCCTCGCCAAGCTCACGCCGATGGAATACCGCAACCACCTGAGGAACACCGCCGAGGCGGGCGGAACCGATGCCCGGACAATCGCGATCGAGTTGCTGCGCCACAAGAGCCACCAGCTGTCCGTGCGGCGCCCCACGCATTCCGACGTTGACCGCTGGGCACCGCGGGTTACCGGTAGGAGTGCGAACTTCCCCGCGATGGACCTGCAGGGCTGCGAGGCTGCTGCCATTGAAATCGTGGGGCAGGAATTGAGCTGGCACGTCGAAGAGAACAATCACGCCGTCGAGAACGCCCACGAAACGCCGCTGGCCCGGATCCTTTTCGCAGAGCTGGAGCGGATGGAGTGGCCCGAAGGGGCCGGGGGCTACGGCGTGGGCAACAACGAGTACAACGCCGACTCTGGCGGCCTAGGGGGTGGCGGCAACTACAAGACGTTCGCCTATGGCCCGCTGGGGATATCGGAGGCCATACCTCAGCTTCAACACTGACCGCAGCGGGAGGTGCCGGCAACGGACGCCTCCCGCCCTTCGGCCCGGCAGTGAGCGAAAGCTGGTTGACACCTCCCGCTTGAGACGATAGATTATATATGTCAGATAAAGTTAAGAAAGAGTAAGTCAATGCCCCCAGCTGCCGTCGTTTCGACCCTCTGGGTTTCCGAATGGCTCACGGAGAACCTTCACCATCTGGAGCCAGCCGAGATCGTCACCCTCAGCCATCAGCTCGACGCCGGACGGGATCTGCGGGACTTCGTTATTGAAGAGGCGTTCCAGGCCCTGTATCTGAAGGCCTACGGGCACAGCGAAGCAGATGCCTACATTTTTGAACGAGCGGTGGAGTGCATGCAGGAAGCCGGGAACGCCGATCTGGCCGAGGCCTGCCAGCGCTACGTCCGCGCACTAAAAGAACGCGCAGCCGCCCATACCTCTACCAGCGCCGAGTCGAACGCGCTTCAGGGCGCACCCAAGCGGCTGGCAGGCTTGACGGAGCTGAGTGGGACAACCACTGCCAACGAGCCGTCCGCCTTTGCCTTCCAGGCAGACCGCCCGATCTCCGATGATGAAATGGCCCAGATAGCCGCCATCATCGGCTACGGCTACCGTGCCACCATCTGCGGAGAAGCCATGGGACTGCCGGAGAGGATCAGCAGCTCCGCATTCACGGTGGCTGCCGACACCACCAAGAGCCGGCGGGATGACCTCTCTCAAGCCATCGAACAATTCCTGGACCTCATCCCCACGATCCTCAAAGAGGGCTCCCCCATCCGCGCCACCAACCGGCAAGGGCCCGGAACCAAGGGAACCCGGCTGATCGACGGACTGGGCGAGCTGACACCCTCGCTGACCGTCTTCGCAAACGACGTCATCTAAACCACCGCAAAGGGTGGTGGGATATTAGCCCGCCACCCGGAAAGGCACCACGCCATGAACACGACCCTGATCGATGGCTGCAAGCGCAACCTCGAAAACCCCGACAGCTTTCCCATACCGGAGCCGGAAGCCAAGGAACTCATCCGCCCCGGCTCCTACGTGAAACTGATGTTCGCAACAACTGCCTGCGCAGAACGAATGTGGGTGCTGACCACAGCCCGCAACGGCGCCAAACTCAAAGGCACCCTCAGCAACGAACCCTTCCTGCTCTCAGACGACCTGGCGCTCGGTGACCAGGTGGCCTTCACCCTGGACAACGTCATTGACATCCAGGACTAGGTTTCTCGCCAGCTGGCGAGGAGAACAGCCTCGAACCCGCCGGCTGTCGATATCTTTCCCGCCCCAGCCACCTGGAACGGGCGCAAAGTAGCAAGGATCCCCTGGTAATCCATCACGATTCCCTTGCTTTCCCTGTCCGCCCCACGTTTGGCCGACGTGGTAGTAGTGGGCGTCTCACGTGCTTATGGCATCCACCCTCAAAATGCGGTGGCACCTAGAGATTCTTCGTAGTACCGAAGCAGGGTTCGTTGCCTTTCCTCTTCGGAGGCATGGCTTGCCATGCCGAAACACGCATAAACGGCGTCGTCCAATGACAGGTGGGATTCCTTGATCCCAGAAGGCATTCGCTCGGGATCGTAGAGCGATTCGAGGGTCGAGCCCTTGTACTGCGCTCTGACGGAAATGACGTTCTCGCCTGCATTGATTGTTGCAGTGCGGGAGGATTCGTTTGGAAAGACCACGGGAAAGGTATTCCATACCAGCGTGTTCGAGAAGTTGGTGTCCGCCCGAGTGTGGCCGCCGACGAGCCGCTGCCATGTCGTGAACATCCTCGATGACACGATCGAGAATATGTACCCGTCTGGGTCAGCAGCGGTAAACAGCGTGTTGTTCACGATCATTTCTGGTGAGCCATGCGCTGCAGGGACGTATTCACGGTTATGACCGGTCACTTTAGGGATAGCAAGGAAGGGCGTGTCTGGTTGACGGATACTTGTGAAAAGGTGCGGAGTTGCGGCCTTGGCATTGGCTTCCTTGTCAGAGCTTCCCAGGCGAGCTTGGCGAACAAGTTCAAGACGGTCCCTCAGGACAGGGCTCTGGGACCGCTCTGCCTCGCTGGACTCAACCAACCACAAGACCCATCTCTCGGACCCTTTGAGAAGCGTCGTGTTCGACAGGAACGGCCTCAGATATTTCCTTGCGATTGGATCAGACTCAACTTCAGCCAGCTCCTTAGGCCTGACAACGAGGTGCCCAAAGTCCCAGAGCTTACTCCCCTCGGTCATCGATGGCGTCTTCTTTGAGACTGGCTTACTTGAAGACCGAACCACGATGTTGGGCAATTCCAGAAGGTAGGGGTTGATCTGGGAAACAGACACTTCCTCGGCCTCTCCCTTGCCCGACGGCGAGTAGTCGAATAGTCGGGGCTTCTTGATATTGCTTAGTTTGGACACGCCGACAATAACGACGTGGACTCCTGCCTTTCCTGACGCTTCCGATACCCAATTGAAGGGTCGGTGCGCGAAAGATATACCCCAGCCAGAATCCAAGAGGGGTTGCCAGGTCGCTGCTACTGGCTGCCCTTGGCAGATCGAGCTCGTCGAAACAAAAGCAAAAGACGCCTCCGTGTGCTTCAGGTAATCGGCCGCCTTCTTGTACCAGGCGGTTACGTAGTCCATGTAGCCATGGTGAAGCGATCCCCAGACCGTCTTCATGTCCAGAACCTTGTTCCGGTCCTTTCCGACCTCTTTTTGGCCGGCAAAAGGGGGATTTCCAACGACTATCATGCCGTCATCAGGGTCCGCGATGTCCTTCCAATCGATGCGAAGAGCGTTGGCTACCGTGATTTTGGCGGACTCCGATATAGGAAGGCGCTCTGGAGCTTGACCAAACTTCTCAATCAGCCGCAAATTGCATTGGCGATCCATGAGATGCAGCGCTGTTTCCGCTATTCTGGCCGGCCACTCATCGATTTCAATCCCGAAAATCTGAGTCATTGAAACCCTGAGGTCAATGGTCGCATCCAACGAGCGTTGAACATATTCATCGCCCCGGTGTTCCTGGAGGGCTTCCATTATCTGGAGTTCGAGCTCGCGCAGCTCGCGGTACGCAACAATGAGGAAGTTGCCGCATCCACATGCCGGGTCCAGAATCTTCAGTTGACCGAGCCTTTCACGGAGCGCCTTCAGCGGCCGGGTAGGGTCCTTAAGCTTCTTGGCACGCTCGAACTCCTCGTGCAGTCCGTCCAGGAACAACGGCTTCAAGGTTTTGAGGATGTCCCTTTCGCTGGTGTAGTGGGCGCCGAGTTCGCGGCGGAGATCCTTGGACTTAACCGCTTGAAACATGGAGCCGAAGATTGCCGGGGAGATGTTTCCCCAGTCGAAGCGGCTCGCGTCAATAAGGAGGTCACGCATCTTGGCGCTGAGCTTCGGGAGCTTGATGTCTTCGGAGAAGATTCCGCCGTTGACGTACTTGAACCGTGCAAGGTGCCCGGTTAGTTCAGGCCGGTTTTTCTTATCGGTGTTGAGAACCCCGAATAGTAGTTCGAGCTTGGCCGCAAGGTCAGAGCCATCTCTCTCGGTCTCGAACGCTACAAAGTTCTGGAAGAGGTTTTCTTCGTCCCACATCATCGTGTCGTCTGCAAAGACGAGGAACAGAATTCTCGTCATGGTCACAGAGATCTTGTGCAGATTGCCGGCTGCCTCGGTTCCCTCCTGGGGAAGGTGGGCCTCGAGCTCGTAGTAGAGCTTGGCCATGACCTTGGCAGCCTTGGACGATTCTTCGGATTCCTCGACGTCGAAGGCTGTCCGCATTTTTTCGAGCAGCTTTACGAGGCTGATTTCATCATCGATGTCCAGAGCGATTTTCTCCAGCCGCCGCTCAAGGGCCGAATGATCATTGCCGATGGTGTGTTCGTGAACGAGGAGCTTGGACATATTGGTACCGCGATTTTTGTTGTACCGCGGCCATCGCCACTCTTGTTTGCTGCCGTCGTGGAAGATGATTAGCCGCTCTGTTGAAGTGGCCGATACTTCCCGGTCAATCTGCGCCTGAGTGGATCGATCGGGCAGGCTGTCGCATGACCAAACGTGAAGCCCGTGGTATCCCGCCACCGGGGTCACGTGAAAGGAGTCGTCATCCATTTCAACGATCAATGGTTTGGCTGTTGGCTGATCCCAACCGAGTTCCTCGATGAAGAGGTTCTTGAAGTCGGCTCTGTCGACGTAGGACATGAACTTGGAGGTCACTGTGCTACTCCCATGCTGCAGACGATGCGAATGGAATCCGATTGTTCCTGGTTGCTGAGAACGAGGCGGCCTTCTCTGTGCAGGAGGACGAGGAGGTCGCTCAATTCCGCATCCGAGTACTTTTCAGAGAAAGCCCGGGTGAATCGGCGCTCGGCTTCTTTCGTGAGCGGGCTCCGGTGGACGGCAGTGAGGGCCTTCTCTGCGTCATCATTGGCTTCCATGAAAGTGTTGGCGAGCTTCGCCCACAGGCGCTTGCGTACACCCCTCAGGCGACCTTCCTGGACTGTTTGCAGGGCCATAGGGCCGTGAATGAGCGCTTCCTGGAGGTCTAGGTGATCCGGGCGTTCCGGTGCCGTCGGTGTGTCAATGTCGGCTCGGAAGACTTTGAGTGCCTCGTGGCCTGTAAGCATTTTGAGGGATTCGAGATCTGAGCCGAAGCCGAAGGTGTCCATTGAGTCACCTACGCGGACAAAGCAAGCAACTCCGTCCGCGTTGTCATCATCGTTCAGCGGGCGCGTAGAACTGACGAGGTCCGGCATGGCGATTACACGTTCGGCCAGACCCGGATGGTCCGTTAGGGCCTTGTTCCAAATTTCGAAGGCGAGAGAAGAGGAATCCACGGCGTCGTCGGATTCATCCGCGTCTGATTTCCCGGAGAGGACTTCATCCAGATCCCGGATCTCATCAGCTGACCCGAAGAATTGTTCGTCGGATCCAAAAGCTTGTGCACTGGCGGCCAGCCGGTTGGAGATCCGGGAGCGCAGCTTGAGGACAGTTTCTACGTTCTCGTGGAAGAACGAGTAAATGGTGACGGTGTCCGACTCCTGGCCGACGCGGTCGACACGTCCGGCACGTTGGATTAGGCGGATGATGGCCCAGGGGAGGTCGTAGTTGACGACGATGTGGGCGTCCTGCAGGTTTTGCCCTTCTGATAGGACGTCGGTGGCGACAAGTACCCGGAGCTCGTCGGTTGCGATCGTTGCAACTGCTTCTTGGCCAGGCAGTTTGTTGGAGTGGGGTGAGAACCGTTTTGCGAGAGCCGTTGGATCGTCCGTGTCGCCGGAAGCGACTCCAACGTTTTCTACGCCGGCCGCTCGGAGGGCCTGACCAACGTACTCTGCGGTGTCCTTGTATTCGGTGAAGATGAGGACTTTTTCGTCTGCGTGCACGTCTGTGACGAGGGCCAGGATCTCTTTCATCTTTGAGTCCCTAGCGGGCGTCCAGGCCCCGAAGGAATGAAGAAGCTCCCGTAGATCTTCGTTGTCTCGCTCCAGCGCGGCCACGAGAGTAGTCGAGAAAAGCCTTGAGGCCACCCATTCAATGGAGGCCGGAGCTTTCGCCCTGAGGTGTTCGTACGCCGCGGCTGTGTCGGCGTTTTCCTCGACGTCGATGTCCTCGTCCTTGTCGGAGATGAGCATGTTTTCTAGGAGCGTTCCGACTGGTATTTCAAGGTTGTTCGTCACTGCGTAGGCATAGAGCTCGTTTCGGGCCACGATGCGTTTCAGGGACAGGATGAATGCGTGTCCGCAGGAGGAAAGGCGTTTGTAAAGGCTCGTGCGGATGAAGCCGGCGACGTGGCCGCGTCCTCGCTCGAGCCGATCAATGAAGTCTTGCTCGCCCTCTGTGTAGGTGAGGCCCTTCTTCAGATAGTCGAACAATCGGTAGCGGGGCAGGATGAGATTCTGCAGGGTGTCCAGAGTCTCATCTGATTCCATGATGAACGCAGGATCGTTTGGTCCGAACGTGTGATTGACCGGGATTGCTTTCCGCTCAGGGAAGTAGAACTTGTGCCCGTTGGAAAAGGTGAGGAATTCGCGTTCCACCGCTCCGGAACCATCCGCTGCCTCTTTGAGCTCAGTCTGTGCGTAGTTCTTGCGGATGAAGGACCGTGTGCGACGGACCAGATGCTCGCTCATCAGCCGTTTCCAGTCGTCGGCCTCTTCGGAGCGCCGAAAAGCAGCCAGGGTCCGGATTTTCCCGTCGACTTTGTCGTAAAGCCTGTCGTCGCTGGCCAGCGCCGCAGTCGGTTCGATGCCTAGGTCCTGGTCGACACCGATATAGAGGCCGAGTTGGTTGGCGACGTCTTCAAAGCGCAGGTTGTAGGGAGTGGCAGTCAAAAGTAGGACCTTGGAGGAGGCGTCCTCGATGTATTTCCTGATGGCCTGATAGTCACGGCGCGTGTCGTTGCGCAGGGTGTGCGATTCATCGCAGATGACGAATCGGTATGGGCGCAGATCCGGTAGTTCTTTGTGAGCCCTGGTGTAGGAAATGACCCGCCCAGGGATGTCATAGGCATCAAGGTACTCCTCCCACATCTTCACCAGGTTCTTGGGGCATAGAACCAGTGGTGTGTAACCCTGGTCGAGATACAGCATGAGCGCGGTGGCTGTTGCCGTGATGGTCTTGCCGAGGCCGACGACGTCGCCCAGCATGGAGCCGCCGCGCGTCTCAATGCGCCGGGCAAGCGTTTGAACAGCGCTTGCCTGGTAGACAAGGAGCTCGTCCCGAACCGATGGAGGGAGACTGTACTCTGCGAGACCTTCTCGGACATCTCTTGAGAGGTGGTAGCAGACCTTGAGGAAGACTTCATAGGGAGTCCTCTGGTCCGAGGCCCAGGATTCCTCAAGTAGTTCAATGAGGTCCGAAGTCAGCTTCAGCGAAAACTTGTCGTTCCATCGGTCCTCGAACCACTGGGCGAGATCCGCCGCGGCCGTGTAGTCCAGGACGTCGACGTTGAGCTCATAGTTACGATTCAGGCCGGCCGATGTGAGATTAGACGAACCGACATATCCGGTGACCGGGTTTGTGTTGTCCTGCCTGTGGAATATGTAGGTCTTTCCATGGAGAGGACGTCGGGTGTGGACCTTGATTTCTACGGCGCCACTATCCAGCTGCCGCTTGAGCGCCTGAAGAGTTTCCCGGTCTGAGGCTTTGGGAATGCCCCTGACCAGCTGCTCACGCAGGCTTCGAATAACTTCATCGCGTCGGGCCCGGGCCTTGGAATTATCGACCTCGGTATTAATGGTTGCGGGGGCCATATCCGCCTGGAGACCGTCCAGCAACTGCCGGTCGGCGCCGGCGAGTACCATCCCGACCAGAATCCGCGTTACGGGCTTATCATGCTTCTCGGCCTTCGTATCGACGATGTCTTGGAACGTTCTCCAGCCCCGCAGATCAAAGTACCCCACCGCGACATCCAGCCGTTCCATCGACTCAAACGACTTGGCCAGCTCGGGGCCGATCAACCGGCCCTCAGCAATGTTGTCAAATATCCGAGTCAACGCATTCCCTTCCCCATACCCGGCAGCCCATTCCTTTGGGATGCCAGCTAGGTAAACATATCCTGACCCCGCTTCTACTGGAGTGAGGTCAGATCCAATGTGGCGGCGAACCACATGAGATGGTGCCGGGCCGGCTCTGAAGGTCCTGCTTCACCCGATCAATAGACTTTGCCTGCCCTGTTACCAACAATTCCTCTTGTCGGTCTAAATCCGGGCGAAAGTAGGTTGACAGGTTAACTCCGATGCTGATAGTTTATTTATGTCAGATCAAGTTAAAGGAGAGGTCAACATCATGACTGCAGTTTCCATCCTGGTTATCCCGGCGGACTCCGCCGAAGCCGTTCGAGTTGAGAGCATCGAGCCCGGCCTGGAGCCCTTCCAGAAACTGGTGGGCGGCTACATCGAGCAGCTCCCCGGGCGCGACGCCCCGGGCGTGAGCGGGTACTCCTGGCTCGCCTATGTGAACGAGGAAGGGAAGCTCGAAAACCTCCCGGTCAACGAGAGGGCGACAGCTTTCATGCACTCCGTCGGAGGCATCCACGACTGGGACGCCATCAATGGCGCCATGTTCATCATCGGGGAAGGTGACGGCGAGGAATCCGACTATGCGGACATCCCGCCCCAGCTCCTTCACTTTGCCGGCCAGAGCATGGACATCAGCATCCCCGCCTAGGGATTCAGGCGATCCAGGAGGCGCTCCGGAAAAGCCCGGAGCGCCTCCCCCCTTGCCCAAATCCGGCCAAAAGTGGGTTGACAGTTCCTCCTTAGTGACGATATATTTATGATGTCAGATCAAGTTAAGAGAGGTTGGAAAATGCTGAACATCAAACACTCCCACGAAGAGGGAACCCTGATCGACGGAACCGCCAAAGGAGATGGCACCGCGCCTATCCTGAAGGCCAATGCCTGGCGCTGGTCTTCCGGGCTCGGATCCTGGTATGTCCCCAACAGCCGTGACAGGTTCGCCAAACTCCACCAGATTGAGGCAACGGCAAGCGCTTTGCGGTCCGCGGGCTTCGCTGTCGAGATCGAGATCGACGACAACCCCCGCGATGCCGTCACCACGGAGGCTGCCCGGCAGGAAAGGGCTACTGCCCGCATTGCCTCACTGAGCGCCAGGGAGGCCCGCAAAGCCGCTATCGCCCGGGGCGCCGCAGATCGCCTGAATACGATCAGCCAGACTCTGCCGCCCTTCGGCCAGCCGATCCTCATGGACCACTACAGCGGGCCCCGGATGCTGCGCAAGGCGGAAAAATTCCGCAATGCCGCCGACCGGGACATGTCTGCCCGGGCCGCTGCGGGGGAAGCTGCCAGGCGCGTTGAAACGGCAGAACAGACGATGAAGTTCCGGGAGACTCCCACCGTCGTCGCCAACCGGATTACCCGCCTCACGGCGGAGGTCGCGCGTCTTCAGCGGCAGATCTCCGGTCACGAACGGACGCTCTACACGGTAGGCGACGTCAAGCACACGGAAGTCACCCCGCCAGCGACCGGCGCCCACAAGGAACGCCTGAAGCTCATGCTGAAAGTAGCCACCGAGCAGCTGGCGCATTGGACCGGGATCCGGCAGCAGCAGATTGCAAACGGTGAAGCCAATGACTACGGGCCCGAGTCCATCAGCAAGGGCGACCACGTCCGCCAGGGAAAGACCTGGCACGTCGTCCGCCGGGCAAACGCCAAGAGCGTCTCCGTGCCGGCCAGCTACAACCCGGCCAGGACCGAAACGATCGCCTACACCGACCTCACCGGCCACAAGCCAGCGCCGCAGTAGCCCCGCATGGGGCGGCCCAGGCGACCGCCCCACATTTCCCGGCTTCGCTGTCCGGAACCCCGCGTTCGCCAACACCTCTTGTTGGTGTCAGCGTTTCACCTCGCTCAGAGAGGAACACCATGTCTATCTCAGCAATAGCCCCACACCCCGCCTCCATCACCTGGACGCAACTGCACACAGCCATCGTCCAGGCCCTGCGCCATGTTGAGCCTGGAAGCCCCGCCTACATCACCGCAGACGTCCTGACAGACGAACTCCTGGACGCACTTACATCACCCACAGGAACAGAACCTGCGACCGCAACCGGTCAGGGAAGCTCGCCCGAATAGGCCCCGGCCGCCAATCCACTCCAGTACTCGAAGGACACAACATGCCCCGCAAATTCGCAAACCTGCGCCCGACAGAACAACACCTGCTCAAAGGTCGCTACCC
Organism: Micrococcaceae bacterium Sec5.7; assembly: GCA_039636785.1. Taxonomy (NCBI): domain Bacteria; kingdom Bacillati; phylum Actinomycetota; class Actinomycetes; order Micrococcales; family Micrococcaceae; species Micrococcaceae bacterium Sec5.7. The sequence continues at coordinate 18,193 of CP144170.1, forward strand.
TGGCCACGTCTTTGAGCCAGATGAAGACGTCACAGATCCCGGCCGGCCCTACGCTTCACTGATAGCCGAGATCACCCCGCAACCGCCAGCACCCCGCTCGGACGCTTCACTGCCCGAAGAGCCCATGCTGCCCCTCTTCGAAGGAAGTGGTGCGGCATGAACCGCCCGCCACTCGATGTCGATGCACCGGAGATTGACATCGGCCAGCTCGGCTTTGGCAAAGGCTATGCCCGCAAGACGCAATGGGCGGCCGCGCGTCAGGCCACTCCCGCCGGCTACCCCTACGTGGCATGGGAAAGCTACCCCATCCTTCAAGCGGCTAAAAACCCTCTTGCTGCCAATCCAGGATCCTCGACCCCGTTCCTGCTGGAAGGCGTTTTCGGGCGCCCAGGCTCAAGCGTGGATGAAAGCTCCTGCTATGTCGGAGCGTGCGCATCCAGGGCTTTGGAACGGCGAGGAATGGGCTGTGGTACCTCTGGACAGACCACGCAGACGTCAGGGACGCAACTGAGGCCTGCAGGCCCACAACAACGATCGAAGCAGCTTTCCCCCGCGGTGGGGGCTGGAGGTTGCCTTCGACGGATCCGCGTACCTTGATTTGTCCACAGGAGATCCCCAGAGCCCTTCCTGGGACGTTTTCCGTAAATAGACTGCCAGGAGCAAGGAAAGCGGGAATCCATGACCACAGCCAGATACGCCCAGAACACCGCCGTCGACAGTGCGACCTCACGCGCGGAGATTGAACGCACACTGGCCCGCTACGGGGCCACAAGCTTCATGTACGGATGGGAAGAGAGCCGCGCAGCCATCGGATTCGTCGTCAACGATCGCCAGGTCCGGTTCGTGGTTCCCATGCCGGATCGCAACGAATCCCGGTTCACCCACACCCCGGCCAAGGGCCAGCCCAGGACACAAGAGGCCGCGGCCAAGGAATACGATCAGGCAGTCAGGCAGAGCTGGCGAGCTCTGGCCCTGGTCGTCAAGGCAAAACTCGAGGCGGTAGCGGCCGGGATCGTCTCCTTCGATGAAGAATTCTTCGCCCACCTTGTGCTGCCCGACGGCCAGTCAGTCTTCAGCCACGCCAATCCAGCAGTGCAGCGCGCCTTCGAAACCGGCCAAGTGCAGCCACTGCTGCAAATTGGCCAGAATCCCACCCCCGGAAAGGAAAGCTGATGGCACAACAGGCCGAGAGCGTAGCCGCAATCCCGGACCAGCCGGCCACCAGCCGCTTTCCAAAAATGCTCACCCTTGAAGATGTTAGAGATCTCCTCAACGTAGGCATGCCCGCCGTTCGGGCGCTGGTCGCATCCGGAGAACTTCGAGGCGTACAGCTAAGCGGCCGCCGCATGTGGCGCGTCAGTGAAGACGATCTGGCGGACTACTTGGAGCGCTGCTATCAAGAGACCCAGCAACGCATCGCCACGGGCAGCGCAGAACTGATTCCAGGAACAGACGATGACTAGCACGACGATGGCGGCGGAAAGTCTCCTGTCGTTGGAAGTCCGACCCAGCGTCATAGTCAGGCAGATGAGCCACGACATGGAGGACTATCAAGCATGAATACTCAGGAAGTACGGGCAATGCTGGATGCTCTCTTGACCGCCATTCCCGCTGTGGTCGCCGTTGTCGCTTCAGTCGTCGGCGTCCTCGTTGCCATTGACCAATTGACTCAACGTGCACGGATGCGACGGATAGCCGAGTGGTCGAAGGCGCTGGCAGAAGAGGAGAAGAGCCCGGATCGGAGTGAGGTTCTATTGCGAGTGAAGACATGGGCGACGGGCTATGTATTGGCTACCGTCTTGGTTCCTGCCCGCCTCTTTCTAGAGGCGGCATTCTACTGCCTCGCTGTCCCCGCGATGGTCATTTGGACAGTGAGCACCTGGACATCGCTCAGCTTGTCTGTCGTTCTTGCGGGCTTCGCCGCGCTCTGGGTGCCACTTCGCCGGGCAATCCGCTCCTATTTAGAGCGTTACCGCATCGCCGCCGAATACTTCCGTGATGGAAAGGTGGTCGCACCGAGACTAACTATTTTGTACCAAATGGAAGGCGGGACCCGACCCGAGTTCTTGTGGAGCGCTCTGCTCGCCGGCGGCATCGTAGCAGCGAGTGTGGGTACCGGTCTTCTAGTGGGCGACGCTAAGAACCAGGCTGGCGCTTTGCTCTTCGTTATCGGCCTTGGCCTCAGTTCAATCGGCGTCGCGTTCATCCGGCGTGCTACCCCGCCGCTTCTGCACGGTGGAACCCATCTTCACCAGAGCAAAGAGTCTTCGCCTACCGGTTGAACTCGCAACAAGGCCCCACACGTTTAGATTTGGGGAGACTGGTACTAATCCTCAGACTTTTTGGCGGCAAGAGTTGGGCGAATTTCGACGCTATAGCCTTGATTTACCGGCTGCACCCTCGACTCAACGATGATCTTTTCGGCGCCGTCGCGCTTGACCTTCATCCCGGTGACCCCAGACATCAGCCGCTTTCTCTTGCCCCGCCTAATGTCACTCGCCAGGGAAATGGCGGCATGGCGCCTCGAAAGATCGTAGGTCTTCACGGTAACCCAGCGTCCCAGCTTGAGATCCTGGACAACCTGAGTGGACGGCCTCTTCGACCCTTTTCCAGCCGGCAGCCCCAGGTCAGATGTGCTGCGCTTGTCGCTTTCGTTCTGGTTGCGGAATTCTTCAACCACCCACCCCAAGGACCGCTCGTCGATCCTATTGAGTTCCGGGATTTTCTTGAGAACGTCTTTGGCTGACATCTCTTTGAAAACGACACCCTCGACGTACCCAGGACCCGCCTCCAGCTCCGGGTACCTGTGCCAGCTGCCGGTATTTGGAACGTAGACGAAGAACCGACGCGGACTGGTTTTAGCCCTGGCCCCTATCCACAAAAGATTTCCATCTTCATCGAGTACTTGCTCATACCCGTACTGGTCAGTCACTTCTTCCTCCTCTCCACCGACGTTCCGCCGAGCTTCTTTAACTTGTCTATACCTGGTGGACCAGGAAGTGAAGCGCTACGCTCCGTCATCTGCATCTCCAGATCCGACCTGCGAGGATCCCCAGGCTCCAGCTGGCGGGCCTCCTCATAGATCAGATGGACCTCATCTTTGATCTTCTGGGAATGCTCCGAGTGGACCTGCAGCTCGAAAAGCCGCCCCTTGGGACTTCGCACAGTAAGGTGCAGGCCCTTATAGCTGCTTCCATCAACATATGAATGCTCAGCTTCTACTACCTCATACCCCTGACTCTTCAAGTGCTCCACGGCCGACGTAGCGGTAGGAACCAGGTGGTCGTGATCCGCCGCTTCGATTGTGTACCTGACGATGTCGGTCATCCTGGATGCCACCTCCGCCGGCGACATGGGACGCGCAGAGGCAGCGGCCAGCTTCACGCGATCGCGTATCTTGCGAGCGAGCGAGGACGGGGACTTCATCCTGAATTCGAGTCCGGAGGCGCGGGCACCGGAAGGAACCGAAGCCATGATGTCAGTGGTTATCTGCGATTCATCAGCCGCTACATCCGCCAGTGTTCCGATTGCCTCCGCAACAACTGCGGCCGGCAGCGCCGGCTTACCCGGCTCCACAGCCCACAGCTGGTCCAGCTCTGGTTCCTGATGACCTTCCACGGACCAGGTTACGTCTGGACGGTCCTCGGCATGCTCGGGCAGGAGATCCGCGTGACTCAGCTGCTTGAGCCTCCTGGAATCCCTGCATCTGCGCCCGCCTTCGGCACAAGATCTACACATCAGGCAGCTGCCAGCAGCTTCCTGGCCAGGGCATACTTGTTCCGCAGCCTCTCGGCCGTCTGGGGATCCAGGCGCGAAACCCTCTCAGGGGAAGTATTGTCTGCCAGATCCGCAGTCTTCACCATGACGGCCAGCGGATTCGACCTGACCCGGGCGAAGTAGTCTTCCATTCCCTCACCGGCCCGCTTTGTCATCGAGTCAACCGCGGCAACAACCGAACCGGGAAACCCTGCTTCAAGGAGATCCTGCAGCGAGATCTTGGTGTCTTCAACGACGTCGTGCAACCATGCGACCGCCACCGCTTCATCCGGCGCATCAACGAAGAGGGACCGCACGAACTCAGCCACCCGGGCCGGGTGCTCAATGTAAGCAGCGCCGGCTTTATCGGTCTGCCCTTCGTGTGCCTCTGCAGCCAAGCGCGCGGCTCGGGCTACAAGGTCCTGGTTGCGTTCCATGCGTCCAATCTATCGATTTCCTGACCGCGAAACAAGGGTGACACCCTTGCCCGCCCAGCCGGATGGCCGCAAAAACGAAGGAGACCCCCACCAGGCAAGAAAGGTCTTAATTGTCAGATCAAGTCCGCTGCCTGGTGAGGGCCATGATCCGCCGGAAGCAAAACTGTCGCAGCGGATGCTATCGAGGCTACATCAACCGGTGCTTGCGAATCCATCCACGCACTGCCTACGATGAGCGGGAAGGGCGGCCCCCAAACCTCCTGTCGAGTCCTGGGGGCCGCCTTCTTCTTTGCCCTCACACAGGCACTCCCCAGGCGGCCAGAACGCTACTAGATTGATTCGGCCACTGCCGCCGGCCAGTTCCGGGCAGACGCTCCAACCTTGCAACGAAACCCGCTTGACACCTCTCTTTTCTGACAGTAGTTTTATATATGTCAGATCAAGTTAAGGGAGGGTGAAATGCTCCGTTCGTCTCAGAACCGCACTGCGCCGACCCGGCGCTCTGCCCCCCGGACCCTGGCCTCCGCCGGGACCGCAGGAACCCAGCCATGAAGATCAACCTGCACGAGGACGCCGAATCGTCCGATGTCGCACAGTGGGCCGCCTGTAACAGAATTCTCACCGGCCATGGCTGGAGCGGTCAGGACGCGGCCGCCATCGAAAACCTGATGCTCAAAAACCCCTCATTCCGCCGGCGCCTGCTGTTGCTGTATCTCGCCGCCCAACAGCACGGCAAACCCGCCGGACAGCCGCTGCCGGGAAAGTCCCCGCAATAGCCAGCCGGATTCTGTCCGAAACCTTCATTCACCGGCCCCTCTTGTTGGTACCGACACCAACCAAGGAGCAAGCCATGAATCAGCCCGCCCACACCAAGCAGATCGCCGCGATCTTCCCAGAGGAAGCGAGGGTCATTGAATCTAGCGTGGATCCGAATGTCATAGTCGACCCCTTCCAGGTCCCCGGATATTCGGAGGACCTCAGCTGCCGCGAACGCGAAGAGATCCTGGACGAAGCCGAATGGGCCCTTGAGGACCAGGCCGAGCCGGAAGACTCAGCATCCGGAGAAACCCCACACCTCAAGCGGGCTCTTTCCCAAACCCTTCGGTGAGATTAGTCAACGACAGCGGACGGCATGACTCAAAGCGCAGGCATGCCGTCCGCTTTCGTATCCGAAAATTACGAATCACGATCACCCCGGGCGCTGCCATCGAAGGCTCCGCGCTTGCGGCCTCCTGGTGGGTGATCACCTCGCTCGCAGCCTCCCCCACTCACATAACACTGGACACCGTCCCGCCGGCCCTTCTTTTCGGCGCCGCCTGCTTCGCAACCGCTTTGGCCCATGAAGCCGGGCACGTTCTCTGCAGCCTGGCCCTCAGAAGACGAGTCCATACCATCCACGTCGGAGCCTCATCGTTCATTCACCACGACCAAGGACACCCCGTTGAGGATCTTCTGATTCTTACCGCGGGCCCCGTTACCCAGATCCTTGCCGGAATAGCACTCCTGGCCGCGGGCTTCCCCGCCGGGAACACCGCCATTATGTGGGCCGGCACTTTCAGCATGGCTTCCGGCTCGGCGCAGCTCCTGCCCATCGGCCCCGTCACCGCAGACGGGCGCAAAATCTGGAGGAGCATCACCCTGCGTCCCAATAAGGAAATTCCTGATTCCGGGGGATCCTTGTCGAAAGCTGCTTGACAGCAGGCCGGTACGTTACTAGTTTTATATTTGTCAGATCAAGTAATTAGAAAGGTACCGTCATGCAAAACCCATCCCTGCCTCTGCCGTCCCCGAAGCACAGTTCCGCAGCTCCCGGCCAGGCAGCATCCTGCAACAACTCCAGCTCAACGTCCAAGGGGCGGGTCACCAACTTGAGGGACTTCGCCCAGGCCAAGCTGCGCCTTTCGGACAGCACATTCGAAAGGCACCTGGTTTCCGTAGCCGACTCCGACTACCAGGCGCCGGCCAGTCACTCTGTTGACCTGGAGCGGACGCCATGACCCCGCGCGTGCTCAAACTGCTACAGGACAAACGCCAGGCGATCGACGCGGCAACCGAGAAGCGCGAGGATGCCATCAGCGGCCTTGTGCGTTGGATCTCCTCAACCCACAGTGCCTCCGGCCGGTCCCTGGTGGAGCTGATCCGTGAAGCCGGATTGAGCCGGCAGACATACTACAAACGCCAGGCCGCCGGCACGAACCAGGGCGTGACTCAGGACTTCCATGCACTCCGAAAGAGCTTTACGGAGGCGGAATCGGAACTGGAGACACTGCGGAAGGAGCGCCAGGAACTTGTAGCAGAAGCTGCAGCTCCGACCGCCGAGGAAGTCGCCCGGGCAGCCGGGGTAACAGCGACCTGGGTCAGGGTCCTGCGTCGCCAGCTGGCGAACGAGGGCACCGAAGCCGGCGCACCGCGGCCTGACAAACAGCACAGCTAACAAGTTTGCCGCTCAAACGGGAACGCGGCGCAGGCCTGGACCTCACCCAGTGGCCGAATACACCAAAAGCCCTCGTGGTGACTGCGACTTCCAGTCACCACGAGGGCTTTTGTTATGCCAGGTTATGTCGCCTGGTGCCGCCGGCGCTTCCTCACCGCTGAGTACAGGGCACCCAGCAAAGCCAGCCACACAATTCCGCCGGCGATCAGGATCCTCGGCATATCCAGCCCAGCTGACCCGTCCCCACCCAAGGGAACGGCAACGCTGCTGGTAACCATCAGTCCCTGCTGGAGTGCCCAGGCCTGGATCGGTTGGAAGAAGCCAACCAAGCTGAAACCGCCCAGCACCCCTGTTGCCAGCAGGATCATGATGATGGTGAAGAACTGGTCTTCAATGCTCTCCGTCGATTCGTTCATTGCTCATCCGCTCCTTGTGCTGGTTTCATTGCTGTTTCCGTATGGGGAAAATCTCGCCTTCGGGCGCAACAATGGTTTCGTCCGCACCATCGTCGGTGACACAGGCGATCACCCAGTGCGCCTCTTCTGATTCGTCGGCCATGGAATCCGCGACGATGCCCCAGATCCCTTCACCTTCATCGATGAGGACCTTCGTCCCTGGAACGATGTCCTCGATGCGAAGGGTTTCGATCTCTCCGAAGCCGTCTTCGGGTTCTTCTTCCGCGGAATCCTCTTCCTCAAGCTTCTGCCTGATGCGAAGGTCCGAGACGCTGGCCAGGCTTTCTCCGGATTTCGCACGGGATGTTGGCGGCATCTTCTCCGGTCCCGTTTCGGAGGATTCCGGATCACCGGCGCGGACAAGCCGGAGAATCGAGCGCTCGGGCTCAGTCTCGGTCACTTCAGTGCTGATCTGTGTGTCCTCAACGTCAGCTTCCAGATCTGTGTCCCTTCCGGGTTCTTCCTGATCGGATTCGGTGTCGTCCGGTTCTTCATAGTCCAGGGGGACCATCCTTGCGTTGGCGTACTCGGAATACGTAGGGGGCAGCTCTTGGCTCATCCCTTCCTTGGAGGGTTCTCCGAAAGTTGATGTGGGCAGCACGATCTTCATCTTTGGATGCAGAGTCTGGGCGGGTTTGAGGCCGTCGAGAATGGCCAGGTCTTCGGGTTCTTTCGCTTTGCGGGGGTCTGGTGTCCAGTAGGCCTGGAACTCGACGATGTCCCCGGCTTCGTTCCTGGTGGTCCCGCGGCCGCGGATGTTGGTTGGAACGGCTACGCCAGCGGTCGGGTTGTTGTACATCATCCGTGCGCCGTCCATGTCTAGGGGGCCCATGGAGACGCGGCAGCTAAGGTTCAACCGCGGTTCACCGGATCCGAGCACCTCAGCGTCTGGCCGCTGCGTCAGCAGGACGATGTGCACCCGTGCTGTACGGCCGGCGCGAAGAACGGCATTTACCTTGCGCGACGTCGGAACTTTGGCCGGCTCACCCTGTTGCTTGATCTCTGAGTACCAATCGGCCAGATCTTCGCGGAAGAGTGCGTATTCATCCAGGAAGAGGCAGTACGGCTGGAAGTCGTCTTCTTCCGCCTCGCCGTTGACGATCTGCGCATAGCGGTCCTGCATCAATTCAAGGGCTGCGTGGACCAGGCGGACCTGCTCTTCCAGGATGGCGCCGACACATCTGACGTTGGGCCAGGACTTGTATCCAATGAACTCGATGAGCTTGGCATCCGAGACGTCGATGAGCCAGCCTCTTGCCGCCAGTTCGGTCAGGATGCTGTGGGCCACGACCGTCTTGCCTCGGCCGGTGCGCCCCACGATCAACATCATGGGGTCAAGCCAGGGACGCCAGGCCATATGCTCGCCGGTCTCATCGATCCCGTAGCGAAGTGGTGTCTTGTAGTTTTCCTGGGGCGTGCCCACCATCGGAGATATGGGCGGGTGGGCAATGAACGTGGGAAGGTCTGGCCGCAGCGTGAACGTTGCAGTGTCCTCTTCCGTGTTCCAGTCGACCTTCCACCTCCCCGGGATCTGGACAGAGAACTTGTGTGCCTTGTCCTTGCGGACCAGGGCGCTGGTGAGGTTCATACCGATGTTGTGCTGGACGTGCACTTTCGAGAGTTTTTCGTTCTCCCATTCCAGGTCGATCCTGGGAGCATCCTCGCTCGGTGCGGAGAACAGCTTGGTCGCGATCTTGGTGACGCGCTCGGTCAGCGGATCCTGATCTTCTTCCGCAGCAATTTCTTCCGCACCGGGATCGACCTGGTAAACGAGCTGCCGCTTCCGGGGGTCATGCTTGACCAGCTCATAGGTCATACCGACCCGATCGGAAAGCAGCTCTGCCAGTTCCTCACGGAGGGTGGCATTGCCGGCCGCCCCCTGGTCATAGGTGATTCTGATCTTGGCTGGATATCCCAGCCAGCCGCCGGACCAGCGAAGTACTTTCAATGAATTGCGTGTCAGGTACGTGGAGACAAGCGAGGCGATGTCCTCGGTGGCTCGATCGGAAAGAGCCGCCCTTTCCTTCCGCCGAAGACCGAGGGCAACGATCCCGCCGCACACCACTCCGGCGGCGAGGACCGTCGGTGCCACCGCGCCGGCGGCCGCCTGCAGCAGCTCGGCGCCCACGGCCACCCCGGTTGCCGGCGGAACCGCTGCCACACCAAACTTCCAATCCTGGGGCTTGGGTTTGAGCGTGGGGGCAATCCCGGATTGGACGCGCTCATATCCCCACTGGTGAACACCCGGCTCAACCGGCCGCACGGGCATAGGGGGCTTCTTGACGCGCTGCTTTGTCAGCATCTGATCTCCTCGGTGGTCGACTCTTACCAACAAGAGGGGCCGCCAAATTGCGAAAACGGACAAATCCGGTGTTGCTATTAACTTGACAGGGTGATTAGACTCGGCAAGGAGTTGCGCCTTCAGGCCAACCTCTGCAGACTCCGAGTCTCGATCTCACCCAATCAGCGTTAGCAATATATGCTCCGCGCATTCCTGGCGCAGGCACCACGCAGTCATTGATGTCCTGTCTCATTTAAGTTGAGGCAATCTCACTACAGATGAGGCATTGCCCGTTTTTGTCTCATTGCAGTTAAGGCATTGGCGCGGCGGGTCTCACTTCACTTAAGGCATGGGCTCTTTGCTATGGTCTCTATGACTATGTGCGCAACGAGGTGATCCTGAAGTTAGTTGCTGCCTGACTGAGTCACTCCGCAATCGGTAGTCGACGGCTTCCCGGCCATGCACCTAAACTGCGGAATCTGGTTATCATCCGAATGTTCTTCCGCCTATTAACGCCAACCGCCGGGCCAGGGACTAGGATTGGCCCCACTGACGCTTCGCCACAACGCAGGGATCCAGCATCAGGGGGTACACATGTCTCTTGAGGCCCAAGGTTACGAAATTGTAGGCACTTCAATATTCGGGCCTGAGCCCCTGTCCGGAATTCACCTTGATATTCGGTCGGGGTCCACAATGTTGTACGGGAAAAACGGCACGGGCAAAACTCGCCTGTTGGACCAACTCACCTATGCATTTCAAGGGGCTGGGCAGCCCAAGAAGGCGTCTACGCCACGGCCTCTAGTCCACATTTCCGTCGAAGTCCGCCCCTCAAGCGGGGACAACAATTTCGTGTTGGCGCTCTACGAAATGCTCGACGTTTCCAGAGAGCTCCAATCGGAAGACGAGCACCGTGAAGAATTTCAATCGGCTCTATTGGGAAGAGTCAACAACTGGGAAAACCTCGAGCTCGACGATGCCATTGAACTGCTCGAATACACCGAACTCAAGACGAGCGAGGGATTTCACCTATCGCTCATGCCGTCAGGCACGCTGGTAGACCCCCGATGGACCGTCTATTTGTCCGCAATCCTTGGCGTTGAGGATATACAGAAGATGGCCAACTACGGCGCACAGCTAAGCAACCTCCATCGCGCACACTGGGAGGGCACAACACCAGATTGGGAGACTTGGAAGTCGACTACGTCGCCTTTTAGGTTGGCTCAAGCGAATGAGTGGTACACCGAACCATTCGACATCATTCGCGACGGAACGACGGCTGCACCAAAATACGTTCCCACCAACTCCTCACCAATGGACACCTGGCCGGCTCATATCCCGGTGCCACTGCTCGGGATCGGCTCGATTTCACGGGCCCCGGCTCAAGTATTCGTCAATTCGATGCCCCTAGAGATGATCCAGCAGAGTACGCTCTCGCGTGTTTCCAGGACCCAGTTGAAGGCACCCATTGTCGAGGCGTCAGCGGGATCCGAAATAGCCCTGGCGGATAGCGTCCAAAAGGCCGTCACCTTGGCCGAGACGGAGTCCAACCGGATCCTGGATCTCGTAGCTGACTTCCCATTCCAATTGCGATTCGACACCGGCAATCCCTCTGACTGGTTTGCCGGCCACCCGCCAAGATGGGTTGCCGTCCCTCGCCGCGGCGAAGCAAACAAGATTCCGTTGGATCATCTCTCATTCAGCGAGCAGAAATGGGTTCGATTCGCATTGAGCCTGTTCCTCAGCAAGTCAGATCGGGGCAAGCCGCTCGTGGCCATCGTTGATGAACCTGAGCAGGGGCTGCACAGGCAACGTGAAAATCGCATCTCACTGGGGCTTCACAGGCTCGTAGCCGAATTCGACGATGTCGCGATAATCGGCGCGACTCACTCTCCGGCATTTCTGGATCCACGACACGGTTCGAACCTGCTGCACCTGTCCCTGACCGGCGACGGTAAATCGATGATGACCGGGCTGGAAATCGGTGCTGGTCGGAAGACACTCAACGAAGAGTCCAAGCGTCTGGATGTTACCCCAAGCGACATTCTTGCCATGACTCGCGTGGCTCTCGTGGTTGAGGGGACTCACGACCAGATTGTCTTGGAAAAATGCCTGTCAGACGACATACACACGTCTGGAGCCAGGGTGTTCGTTATGCGCGGGACGGACAACGCTGCTGCCCTTCCCGACATGCAATTTCTGTTTGACGCCCTCGATGCGCCGATCATCGTTGTATTCGACAATGTCGTCCAACGGAGGGTCAGGCCTATCTGGCAGCGAGCCGTGGAGGCTTTTGGGGCTAAAGATCCAAAGCTAGCCGAGCGAACTCTGGCGGAGCTCGAATCGAAATCGGCCACCAAGGAAGAACGCGCGTTGGCTGAGCTTGGCAGACGCGCCATTCAAGTTGGGAGGCTGAGCCGAATCACTCCCTTTGGCCTCGGGAAGCCGGACATCCTCGACTACTTATCACCGAAACATTTCAATCTGGATGCCGACGATTGGCAGCCGTTCAAGACTGCGTTTGCTTCCAAAAAACGCACCGACGAGTCGTTCAAGGACTTTATGCGACGCGAATACAGAGCCAAAATCAACGTCGATGCCATCAACATAGCTGCGAAAACCATAGGCACAGTCCCAGACGACTTTGCTCAGCTTGGCAGGTTGATTCGGAAACTGGGATATCTGGGAGCCATTGACGACCTCGAAGTCTCCGTCGACTAACGTCGATTTTTCACGACTTGTTGGTTGGGGTCCCGTTCCGCGGAAAGGCGATGAACTCCTCCTAGGACGCTGCTGATTAATCCGGCACTTTAAGGCGCGCCTCCGGGCGGATTCCCGGGGATGGTTAAGACTTGGTGTATGCAGGGTCGCGATGATGGTCAACGTCAGCTTTTGGATGCCGATGCCCTGGCCGGGCATATGCTCCCGGCCGGGTCGGTGTTCAGGTTCCTCGCCGAGAACCGGCACGAGTTGTTCCCGGACGATGCGTTCGCGGACCTGTTCGCCTCCGGCCGCGGCCGCCCGTCGACCCCGGCGGACGTGATCGCTTCGGTCATGGTCCTGCAGACCCTCCATAATCTCTCCGACCGCGAAACCGCCGAGGCATTGACCTTTGACCTGCGGTGGAAGGCGGCGTGCGGGTTCGGCCTGGATCAGGGCGCGTTCCACCCGACGGTGTTGACGTATTGGCGCCGGCGCCTGGCGAAAAGTGACCGTCCGCACCGTATCTTCGAGGCCGTCACGGAGGTCATCGCCGGCTCGGGTGCGCTTTCCGGACGCAGGCGCCGGGCCATTGATTCAACAATCCTTGAGGACGCGGTGGCCCGGCAGGACACGGTCACCCAGTTGATCGCGCAGATCCGCCGGGTCGGCCGGGAAATCCCCGGCGCGGACCTGGTGGTAGCGGGTCTGAGCGGCCATGATTACGCCAAGCCCGGGAAACCCGACATCGCCTGGGATGACAGGGGTGCCCGGGATGATCTCGTGTCCGCGCTGGTCGCCGACGCCCTGACCCTGCTGAGCAGTATCGATGCCGAATCCCTGGACGATGCGCAGCAGGAAACGGTCGCACTCCTGGCCTTGGTCGCCGGACAGGACGTCGAACCGGCCGAAGGGTCCGACGGCACGGACGGGCGGTGGAGAATCGCCCGCAAGGTCGCCCCGGACCGGGTCATTTCCACGGTTGACCCGGAAGCCCGGCACGCGCATAAGAGCCGGCAGAAGAAGATCGACGGGTTCAAAAGCCACATCGTGATAGAGCCCGAGACCGGCCTGGTCACCGCCGCGGCCCTGACGAAAGCGGCCGGCGCGGACAACAGCGACGCGGCCCGCGGTGCCGAACTCATTGCCGCCGACACCAGCATCGGAACCGGGCAGGTCGACGTTTTGGGTGATTCAGCGTATGGCAGCGGCGATTTGCTGGCCGCTGTCACTGCCGCCGGCCATACCCCGATCATCAAACCGATGCCACTGGGCCGTGCCGTCCCCGACGGTTTCACTGTCGATGACTTCAGCATCGACGAGAGCGCGAAAACCGTGACCTGCCCGGCGAAGATCACCCGTGCGATCAGTGCGAAAGGACGGGTAAGTTTTGGTGGAGCCTGCGCATCGTGCCCGCTGATGAGCCGGTGCACGACGGCGAAGAACGGGCGGAAAATGCAGATCCACCCCCACGACCGGCTCCGCCGTGAACACCGGGCCAAGGCTACTGACCCGGAGTTCCTGGCGGACTACCGGCAACACCGGCCCATGGTCGAACGCTCGATCGCGTGGATGACCCGCGGAGCCAGACGCGTCCCTTACCGCGGGGTCACCAAGAATAATGCCTGGTGGATGACCCATGCTGCCGCAATCAACCTCAAACGACTCCTCAACCTCGGATTGACCGGCCGGAACGGGACGTGGGCACTTGGATAACACCCCGGACCAGGACCGCCACGCAGAGACCGGCCCGAACGGCGGCCAGAAGCCCCGCGGAGCGCCCAAGACTGGCGACGGACCAGGATTTCAGCCCCGCAGGGCCCCAACCGACGTCCGGCTCCGGCAAAAAAATGGCCCTCCGGAATACCCGGGCGTCATAGATCCGCCTAAATCAGCAGGCTCCTAGGTCTGCCGCCGGCCATCTCTCCACCCATACCGCGGCTGCAAGTCCAATTTCGGCGGGCTTGTCCATCCTGTCACGCAGTACCCCCACCCCAGCGGAGCGTTTAGTGGTTGGAGCCCTTCTGGCCCGTGGCCCGGCCTCCATCCCCACATGAAATCGATTAGAAGGGCCAGATACGGGAACCGCCCTGGATGCTTCTCGCTGGAGCGAATAGCTCTTCGGGTGAGGGTCTGATCTAGACGCGCAAACCATCGTTGGCGTTCGAACCACGCGTCTCTGCGCCTCGGCTGCCATCGCCGCTTGTCAAGCTGAACAACGCTCGTCGTTGTCTTCTGCCAGGCCTTGCCGCTTGCGTCTACGAAGTTGATGACCGGACCGATGATTTCAAGCCCGGTGAGGGGATCAGGCGAGGCAAAGACGAGCTTACCGCCAGGCTCCAGAAGCGCCTTTGATCGTTCAAGGGGGAGGTAGACGACGGACCATCCGTGAGGTTTGTTGCGTTCGAACGTCCACATGCGTCCGTATGCCACGCCAACGTGGGAGACAACGATGGCGTGCGTCCCATCATTGCGAATGAGGATTTCGGAGTGGTTATCCTCTGTGATCTGGCCGGTCGCCCAGGACTCGAAGATCGAAACGCTCGTTACGTGACGGAGCCTCTCGCGATGTTCAGTGCGGAGAAAGGTAAGGCTTGCAACTCCCAGGGCGATCCAGGCAACCAGGTCACCGAGTTCCATTTGTCAGCTTCCAATCAGTTAGGTCGTTCAATTATGAGACAAACACGCAGAACCCACTCAGCCAGCTTGGGACAATCCCAAGATTTCAGTGCGATCTGTCCCAGGACAATTGAGACGAGGCATCTCACCACAATTGGGCATGCGACTCGCCGTACGTGTCTAATGGCCAGGGTGTTCCCGGCGCTAGTTCCGTCGGCTCGTGGACAATAGAGTTCGCAGCATGGACACGTCGAATTTGATAAATCTGGGCCTCCTAATACTCACCGCATTGGGGTTTGCGCTGACAGTTTGGCAGGCGTTCGACGCCCGGGCATCACGTGATAAAGCACAAAAGGCGAGTCGCGATGCTGCCGAACATGAAACCGCAGCCCTTGCGGCTGCACGACGATCTGCCAGTGCCGCTGAGTTGTCGGCCCAGGAACAACGGCGATCCGCAGACGCCCTTGAACGGCAGGCAGCCATCGCCGAAGCTAGCGCCTATCCCTCAGAGAAGTGGCTCGTCGAGCCACTCGGAGACGCATCGATCGACCAAAAGTGGAAGGTAACCAATCAGACCGGTGGAGATGTCACTAGCGTGACCGTTGGTACACCCAACGGCTATGACGAACAATGGATCAAACCAGATAGTGAGGCTCCGATCGACCTCGCCCGGAACGAAAGCACATACTTTACATTTCTGCACCGACATACGTCACCGACTAGCGCAACGATCTGGATCTTCTGGACCCCCGCTGACGGCTCACAACAGAGACAGTTCGTGAAGTCGATTCCCTGAATGGGGTGTGCGCGGTGCAGTGTTGGCCGCCCGTCATCTCCAAAACGCCGCGGGGTCCCTTGCTTTTACCATGACCCAGACGCTAAACAAGAGCCAGGACATTTGGGCGCAGGGACGTCGACAATAGGCCTCTGCGAACTTGAGAGATGATTGGAAAGAGGCCCACCCAACATGACACCACGAGTGAAGTTCCTCTTGAACGTCGGGCTCGTTCTACTTGGCCTAGGTATCGGGGGTCGAGGACCAATGCGCGGGAAAGTAGCGCTAAGGATCAAGATGACCACGCTGGCGCGGCTTTCCCTGGACCGCGATGGGGAGTTTGCCCTGTTCAGCGCGAGCAGTCACCTAAACATCCGTAGACGTTGCATTGGCCCGGACACGGCATGCTTTACAGCTCTGACCTGCGGAAACGTTTCAAGTGCAGAAGGTTACCGGGCACTCCCACCAGCCTTAGCGCCAGTTTCCCGCGCATTGGTCCCCGACCCCCGACACCCGCACAGGTGGAGAAGCCGCGCGTCATGACCCGGCTGCAGAAGCTTGTCGCTGAGCAGCAGGCCAAGAAGACGGCAGAGCAGGCACCGGCGGAGAAGAAACCCGAAACCGAGGCCCAGCGGCAATCGCGGCTCATGGCCGAACGCGCCCAGCGCGAACAGCAACGGACGCAGACTGAGAACCTGCGCGGTCCCGGCCTGGGACTCTAGCGAGCGTCGCTAACATGGGGCGGCTTGTGAAAAAGTGAAATATCCAACGCTAAGATTTTGCTTGCGCGGTGCAGGAACCTACCTTGCCGGTGTCCGGAAGAATCAGGCCGGGACTTGGTGGTCCATTTCGGAAACTGAGAGATCCTCCAGCCATGCCACCGCGGCCGGACGCGACGTGAAAAACTTTTGGAGACTGTGCTGGCCTCGCTGTACCCAAGCGGCAACGACCCGGTCAATATTCATCGTCCCGACCATGGCGACGGAAGAAACGAACCGGGTGTCCCGGTAGTGGTTACACGCTTCGACAGTCAGGTTGACGTCGATGATTTCGATCAACAATGGTCGCTTCCGGCCAGCGCTGAGAGCCTCCACAGCGAGCACAGATTCCGCAACGTCTTCGGCCTGAAGAATGGAACCGGGCACCCAGATCAAGTGAAGGGTCCCGCCGGCATGTAGGCTCAGCGTCCCTTTTCCACCTGCAAGCACGATCTCTGCCACGAATTCCCCTGCGCCAGAGTATCCGCAAAACGTGTGCCGCGGTAGGTCCTGTAGGTCAAATTCGGCATCCCAGCTGAATGCCGAAGTTGACCTAAAGGACCAACCGGCGGCCAGCGGAAGCCGTCCAGAACGGCTCCCTGACTCGATAATTTCCCCGATGCTGAGGCTAATATTGTCTTGCAATATTAGCTAATATTGTGCGACAATATCATTATGGCAATCAGGTGGACAGACAGCGCAGACAAGCACGGCATAGACCGTGAGGATGCACTGAATGCGATCCTCCACCAGATCTACCACGTTGAACAGTTCGACGAACCCCGGGTGGACACCGGGGCCCGTCCGGATCTCTTTATCGGTCCGACCCGCGACCGGCGCATGATGCTGGAAGTCATGGCGGTCATCACACCGCCGAACGACATCCTTGTTTTCCACGTCATGGAAGCACGCCGCAACATACTCGACATCGCAGAAAGGGGAACCACAGAATGAACACGAAGAAGGCCAAGGGCGGCCATACAGAGGAACTGGACCCGCAGGAACAGGCCCGCTATGACGCCCTCGCATCCTGGGCGGAAACCGCCGACATCGCACCCGGTGCCCGCATCACCAAAGCCACCGGCCCCGAAGCGGGCAGGGCACTGCTGGAAACCGCCCTGGGCTCCCCCGAGGCTGTACGGCGGGCTGTAGGAAAGCCATCCCTCAGCAAGAAGGGAACCTCCCCCTCACGCTCCGTCCGACTGCCCGAAGATATGGATGCCCAGTTGCTCGCCCGGTCAGAGCAGGAACACCGCAAGCCAAGCGAGGTACTGCGCGAAGCCCTGCGCGAATACCTGGCTAAAGCCTCCTGAGGCCGGCCCCGTGAATCGGGGCTGAATCTGGATTCACCCCCACCCCGCCGACCTGGGAAAAAGTCGAATATCCAACTAAGGGCTTCCGGTCAGGGCTTAACACTGCCTGAGTCCACACCGCCCGAGGAAATCGGAATAACTCATACAGGGATCATTGAGCGTTGGGTCTTTCCGTTAATCGACTTGGGCAGCCGGTCGACAACCTTGCATTGCATGAGGCGAATCCCGGGGTCCAGTTGCTGATTGGCCCAGTCCATGATCGCCGTCGCGTCTGTGGGGGCCGCGGGACCTG
This sequence comes from Micrococcaceae bacterium Sec5.7, assembly GCA_039636785.1. Lineage (NCBI taxonomy): Bacteria > Bacillati > Actinomycetota > Actinomycetes > Micrococcales > Micrococcaceae > Micrococcaceae bacterium Sec5.7. The sequence continues at coordinate 36,010 of CP144170.1, forward strand.
AAGTGCTCGGGGTCTTGGGCTCGCGTAGCACCACGTACGCGTGCGGTACGTAGCCACCGACCGGGTCAGCTCGTCCGATCACTGCGCTCTCCAGGACAGCCGGATGGTGTTCTAGGACCGACTCAATCTGGGCCGGCGCGACGAGCACCCCGAAGGTCTTGAAGACATCGTCCCCCCTCCCAAGCAGAACGAAGCTGCCGTCGGACCTCCGTTCGGCGTAGTCACCGGACCACTGCAGGCCGTCGGGGGTCGTCTCCATGACTCGCTCACCGTGGTCGGTGATGTATCGCAAGAAGCTAGGCGAAGATGCACCGCGGTAGTAGAGGCGGGCTGCAGGCTCGCCCGGCTCGTGCCTGAGCTCGATCTGGTATCCGGGAAGCAACCTGAGTCCGGGGCCTACCTGAGTAGCGGCTGGGAACTCGCCAAGGATGGCAGTGGCCTCTGACTGGCCAAATCCCTCGCGCACGCGGATGCCCCAGTCGTCGGTGAAGCGTGTAGCGGTGTGGTTTCCGAGTGCTTCCCCCACCGTGGTCACGTCCCGGAGCTTGGACGGCCGTGATCCGGCGGAGGTGCGGATGCGGCGAAGAATGTTCGCCGGGGCACAGAGTGTGTCGACTTGGTTCTCTTTAAGGAAGGAACCTAGCTCCGGGATCCGATCCTCAGGGGGTGGGGCGACGAGTGTTACTCCGGAAGTGAGTGGGACCAGAAAGCTGCTCCAGAAGAACTTTGCCCACCCAGGGGAGCTCATGTTGAGGTGACGTTCACCGGCCCGAAGTTGGTTCCAGTACAGCGATGCCAAATGAGCGATGCTGTGGGAACGGTGGCTATGCAGAACCAGCTTGGGGTGACCAGTGGTGCCAGAAGTGAAGACGCCGAATGCCTCCGCATCAGCCGACGTCGGCGAAGCGGGAATGAACTCTCGCAGTGCCGTACCCCGCTGGCTGTTCACGGCCGCAGCGTAATTGCCGTCGGCGAACGGATACGAATAGCTGGCGATCTCAGAGACGGGAAGGACAAAGGCGTCCAGGACCTCGTGATTGGGGTGGACCTCGTCGACGATCACAAGGGAGGCCCCTGCTGCGTCGGCCCTGTAGGACAGCCCTTCGCCGTGCAGACCAGGGTGGATGGGCACACACACGGCCTGGACCTTCAATAGGGCCAGCAGGACAATCCAGAGCTGTGCGGTCTGCTCCATTTGGACGACCACGCGTCGACCGGCCAGACAACCGTGAAGCTCGCTGAGTCCGACGGCCAGGTCGTCCGAGAGGATCGACATGGTCTCGTAGGAGGTCTCGACATACTCGGTTTTGGTGTGGTCCCAGGGGGCGATGAGCGCCGGTTGGCGGTTGCGTGCTGAGAACATGTCGAAGTATTCCAGTGCCCAGTTAAACCCATCCTCGCACCCTGGCCAACGGAAGGAAGTGAGAGCGGCATCGTAATCGTCGTAGTTCTGAACTAGGGCGTAACGAGCGGTTAAAAACTCGACAGATGCAGGGGTACTCCTGCCGGAGTTCCAATTCTTAGCGGGCATGGTCGATGCTCCTGGCTGCTACGGTCTGCAGGATTGTGGTGGCGATGCGATCGGCGTTCTGGAAGAAGCCGCCGAAGACTCCGGGGCGACCGTTGCCGATCTGCGTGAACCAGTTGACTCCCTCGGTGGGGATGCCGATCCCGTACAGGTTTGGGATGAGACATCCGGTAGTGCCACGGACGTTACCGGATTCATGAGAGACATCGATGCACTCCTGCTCCGTGCGGGTCGGGCCGGAAGGGTAAACCCACCGCCGAATCATTCCTTGGGCCAGCAATGAGGGGTAGAGGGACGAGGTGGAGCCGGCCAAGCTGTACTTCGGAACACGTGCATCGATGATTCGGTCCATCCGCAACGGGTGAGTGTGGGTGGGCGAGTCGATGAGCAGGTCCCCGTGATCGGTTTCGTGCAAAGAGGATCCGGGTGGGGCAATCCGCACGATTCCGGCATCCATCAGTGCTATAAGCTCTTGGAGTCTGCGCACTGGGGGCCCGGCCACGAGCAAGCCGTACATGGCGGTGAATCGGCCGCGGAATTCCCGCTCGTAGCTGTCCGCCTCAAGACGTCCGTCTTCCACGACCAGGCGCGCAGGGCCTCGAAGATCGCGGAGCGTGTCCAACGCAGCTTTGAGGGGGTTGCTCAGGTTGCCACCTAGTGCTTCTCGGATATCGTTCTCAAGGAAGGCCCGCAACTCGGCGTTCCACTGCCGGGTCGTCTTGAATGTGCGACCCATGAATGGTCGAGACAGAGCGTGGAGATCGATCTGGAATGGGTCCTCAATGCCCGCAGTGATCGCCGCATTGCGGACAGCCTGCCGGGGGCTGTCACCACCGGCCACATGCCGGCACTGTTCCAGGAAGACCGCCCGGGACTCGGGCCCATGCAGCTGTTCGAGTCGCACAGCAGTGTGAACCATGTCGGCTTCGGCAAGCATTACGTCCAGGACATCCCGGTCGAAGTTCAGAGGCCCGCTGCCGCGCAAGGCCAACATGCGTTCTGCCGTGCAGATGACTGGCGAATACTGGTGGTCGGCCGACTTCTGGTTCACCCCGCGTGCCAGGATCGGTGTGGCAGACCGTGAGTAGCCGATGATCTGTGGCTCCTCTCCAGACCTAAGGTAGCGCAGGCCGCCATGGTCATCTTCGATAAACTCGCCACGGCGCGCGACCGTCAGCAACGCCGTGATGTCGTGGAAGGACAGGCCCAGGCCCAGCGCCAGCACTCGCTCCCCGCCCCGAATATCGGAAAGGCTCAGACTGGCCGCAGAATCCCCGACAATCACCCGCCGAGAGTCCAAACGAACCCCTGGGGCGATCTCGGTATCCTTGGCCACGCTGTGCCCGGTGGCCAAGACAACAGAGTCGGCGAGGATCCGCTCACCGGAGGCCAAGTTCACCACGTACCCACCGGTCCGCTCGGTCCCCCGACCTGCCATAGGGCGCAAATCGACGCAGGTGTCAGTGCACAGCTCCACTGAGATGTGATCCGGGGCATGACGCACTATCTCCGTGCAGGCGTCATCGAGGTACTGTCCATAGATAAACCGCGGCTCGTAACCTGCATCGGACTGCGGTAACCCCTTAGAGGACAACCACCGCTCAAGTGAGGGACCATGACCAGCCCGTGTCGGACCAGCGTCGGGGCTGCCAGAGAAGATAGTGACCTCTCGGGCCGGGGTGTTCATGAGAAGATGCCGCGATTGCCGCGGGTCCCAGATCCGTCCGGCGCCCGGCCACGTGCCGTCGACCAACCAGATCGTCATGTCTAAGCGGTCGGCATCTTCGCTGTTCGAGAGCAAGCGCTCGAGAACCGACAGGCCCCGCGGCCCGCCACCGATGATGACGACCACATAATCATCCACGGCGGCCTGGTCTGGTTGGGTCTCTCGGGCAGCGATCGCGACATCCCCCATGGGTCAGCCCTCGTTCTGCTCGTGCGGGGGAACCGGGGTGCTCGGCTGTGTCGGGTGAGTGCGGATCGCTAGGAAGGTGCAGCCTTCCTTCGAGGACATGGAGTGGTAGGTGCCCGGCTCCTCCACGATCAGTGTCCCTTTGGGCCACGAACGCCCGTCGCTGTGCTCGATGATGCCATCCAAGACGAGCATCAGCTCGTAACCCAGATGCTGGTGGAAGTCTCCGTGAGCCCCCGCAGGGAAGCGCACGAGCAAGCCGACGGAGGGGTCCTCTTCGGAGGGGGCCCAGAGCATGTGCCGGTCCACCTGCTTGCGGCCGGGCTCGACCCAAGGCTCCCAATCGATTTCGTTCATGTCGAAACCGCTGCGCAAAACATTGTCGATGACATCTACACGTGCCATGAAGATCCCCCAAGTGCATTCGATGTGGCGGACCCCGCTAGTGGGGCCCGCTCGGTCACCCTCGAAAGAATCCACGTTGGAAGCAAACAAAGGAATAACGAAAAGCATCTACTACAAAAATGGTTTTCTGCCAAGGAGAACGCAACTTTAGAAGAGACAATATGCGGCAGAAAGAAATGCCCACTTGTAAATTGAATTTGCCAACGGACTAAGCAGGGCGCAGGGTGCCGTCAACAATGTCTTGGATTCGGGAACAGAGCGTTACGCGTCGCAGTGTTGGCGGTAGGGGGCGTCTCTGGCCGCCAGTGATGCTCGCCGTTGGCGCAGACCCTCGGGTGGCAATGCGGACGTCCGCCGGTACAGGGCCGGCGGGTTACCGCTCTGTTGCCTGACGCGGAAGGGCAGGCCCTCCACGATCACTCGGTGTGAGGGAGGGCCTGCCGGTGAGGTCAGTCGTTAGCGGTTTGAGCTTCCTGGATACGGCGGAGGTCCCAAAGATGGTGCAGGGCATCATGTTCGTTGCCACGGGCAATTTCGAGAACACTTTGTGGTCCACGGACCCGGTGGATCAGGATTGAGTGCGGATCGCTCACTGAGGAAAATGATTCGACCCACTCCTGGCTGGCCTTTCGCAGAGCCCACAGCGCTCCTGCCAGAGTTGAGGCGCCATAACGTCGCGCGATGGCCAAAGCGTCCGGGGAGAAGCTGTCAACATCGGTCGTTCCAGTGGCTACGACCCCGGCCATGCGTTCAGCCCATGTTCGCAGGGAGTCTGCGACATGGCATACGTACTCGGTGGCTGACCATGCCTGCGGGTCGAAGCGCCACTGCCCTTCCAATAAGCGGGCCTGCTGATCGACGGCGTCTGGATAGGCGCCTATAGAAGTTACGATCGTGTCGAACGTGCGATCCCATGTGTATTCACACTCGCGGCACGGGGACCCGAAAGTCCGCTGGCCCCATGTCGGTGTCTCTGCGGTGGTCATCTGCCGGTCTCCTTGTCAGATCCAATAGGTCGGGTAGGTGGCTCCGCGTAGCTGAGACCGGAGGATTCCAAACCCCACGAGGATGCACGCGGCGATGCCGGCGCACACCACAAAAGACACTTGTCCCGTCGTGGCCATGGTAGCGATGACTGCGGTGGCGGCCGCCGGTGAATGAGGCATCCTCAACAGCAACATCGCCCCGATGGCCACACCGCCGGCAATCGCGGCCGCCCAGATCGAATGGCTGACCAGTCCCGCGCCGACACCGACCAGGGCGGAAACGACCTGACCCCCGATGACGTTCCGGGGCTGGGAGAGGGGCAATTGAGGGGCTCCGGCCACGAGTGCCATGGACGCGGCCATCGGAGGGATGAGCAGGAGGTGGCCCGACAGCACACCTAGCAGCACGAGGCAGACCAGGGCAGCCACGCTGGTAAGGGTCGCTACAAGGAGGGTTGCCGCCGGAAGCCGGCCAGGGGCTTTGGAGGACCAGCGTGAACGGGGCTTGGGAGGATCGACGGCTGAGGCGGTTGCTAGGGGAGGACTTGTAGCGGGCATAATTTTCTCCTGAGGTTACTAATGTTCTAAAACAATTAGAACGTTAGCAGAGCGGTTCTGAAGGTGGAAGAATGAAGACATGACCCAACAGCAGCTCGTCACCGGACAACGGCTGGCCCTGGATCTGGTGAACAGCACCTACATCCAAGGAGGAACCCGCGGGCGTCTGGTTGACTCGATCAATTCCCCGGAGCTGTTGCAGGACTGGTGCGCACAGCGAGCAGAAGACCTCGCACCCGCCGGTCAGCCAGGGAAGCTCGATGACGAGGACCTGAACCACATCCGCGGACTGCGGGCAGCGATCAGACACGCCTTGGATGCCCTGCTGAATGACCATCAAATTGACCCAGACGACGCCCAGACTGTGTCGGACAACGCAGCGCGGGCCCACCGGCTCGTGGCGCTCTCGCCTAACCTCGAGATCCGTTATGACTGGTCTGAATTCGATTTCGGGACAAAAGCGATCACGCTGATCGCTGAGGACGCTGTCTCCCTGCTCGCGGGAAGGGCCGCAGGAGTTCATGCATGCCAAGCCCCAGGATGCATCATGTACTTCATTCCCACCACAGAGCGGCGACGGTGGTGCAGCACAAGCTGCGGCAACAGGGCCCGTGTCGCCCGACACCAACGGAGTTGAAGCCATAAAGGAACCCTGCTGGCAGCCGCTCGAACCACTCCTGACCTTGATTCAACGCTGCAAGGCAGGTATTCGTGTACCTGGTATGCCTGGGCAACGAGGTGTTTCATGTCCTAATTGCGGGGACTTCCGCCTCCTCGTCGGGCTCTCCCATTCGCCTCAAGGCCGCGTTCCAAAAGGGGGAACCCTGAGCGGTCATTCCATTCGTTAGCTACCGGATCGCGTGGTCCGGGTTTTCCTCGTCGTAGAGGTCCCGCGATCGTCCAATGGCATGTTTATTTGCCAATGACCAGTCTGCGAGCTGCTTGACCAAATGGGTGAGGCCGCTGCCGCGGGCGGTGAGTTCGTAGGTGACTTGCGCTGGGACCGTGGGGTAAACGGTCCGGGTGAGCAGACCGTCACGTTCAAGGCGCCTGACGGTCAGCGTCAACATCCGTTGGGAAATCCCGTCGATGGCTCTCTGCAGTTCCCGGAAGCGCCGCACGCCGGAGGCCAGTTCGACGATGACCAGGACTGACCACTTGTCCCCGATCCGGTCGAGGACGTCGCGGATGCCGCAGTCCGGGTGGTCGGTGCTGCCGCACGGTTCCAGGGCAGCGGTTACCCCGGTGTGACTGCCTAACACGAAAGTGCCTCCTTGTGGCATTGCCCAACGTTACTGAAGATGGGTCTAGTTACTGAAAAGAACCAGCGGAAGAAGCCAGTCTATGATTCTCGTTACCGGGGCCTCGGGCCAGCTCGCCCAGGCAATCCTCCACCATCTCAAAGAAGCCGGAGTCGATGCGGTAGGCGGTACCCGCACGCCGGGCGACGACCCGCGCCAGCGCCTGCTCAACTTCGATGATCCAGACACCCTCGACTTTGGTGGTGTCGGCACCCTTGTCATTGTCTCCGCCGGAACGGCCGAGGACGACGTCGTAATTGCCCGGCACGAAAACGCCGTCACCGCCGCCGAACGCAGCAACGTTCAGCACATCATCTACACGAGCGTGGCCGACGGCGGCGACCACCTGGGATTTGCCCTGGCCCACCGCTGGACCGAACGACGTCTGCAGCAGGGCACCGTTCCCTGGACGATCCTACGGAACGGCCTCTATGCGGAACTGATCGGACAACTCCTCACACCTGAAGCGGGCACAATCACGGCGCCGTTCGGCCCCGGCAGTGTTGCGGCGATCGCCCGTCAGGACCTGGCTGAGGCGGCATCATTCGTCGCACAGGATCCACGGGCACACGCCGGACGAACGTACAACCTCGTCGGCACGGAGGCGATCTCCGCGTTGGACGTCGCAGAGGAATTGGGAGCAGCCTACAAGCCCGGCACACTCGCGGACCTCCGCAGCGCCTTGAACACCGCAGGGCTTCTGCCGTTCCAACCAGCCATGCTGCTATCCATACACACCGCTGTCGCCCACGGATTCCTTGACGAAACCACCCAAGACATCACCCAGCTTCTCGGGCGGGCCCCACGGAACCCGCTGACCGTTGCTGCTGCTGCCGCCCAGGGACAATGGCAGTAGCAATTGACTGTTCTGCCAGGGGGGCGGTCAGCAAGGATGTCTCGCGTCAGTTTTTAGACGAGTGCACGTCAGCGTACGACCCCAACCACACACCGGCAGATACAGCCACGACCGTTCGTCGAGGACCGTCCGCAGTCCGGTAACGATCGTTCGCAAGACACCCCAGGGCATGTTCGAAAAGGCACGGAAACACGGAGCTCATTTTGTAACACTTGCCGTGTACTCGCCTATGTAACGTTCTACCGGGTTAGTGATACGTTTCCGATATGCGAATCGGATACGGACGGGTTTCAACCCGGGATCAGCACCCCGAAGCCCAACACGATGCCCTGACCGCGGCCGGCTGCCAGCAGGTCTTCCTCGATACGGCCTCCGGAAAGCTCGCCCGCAGACCCGAACTCGACAAGGCCCTGCTCTCGGCCAACCGGGCAGGCGATCAGCTCGTCGTCACCAAACTCGACCGGCTCGGCCGGTCGTTGGAAAACCTCATCGACTTGTCCAACACCCTGCAGGAGCGCGGTGTTGACCTCGTCGTCCTTGACCAGGGCATCGACACATCCACCGCCACCGGGCGGATGTTCTTCCAGATCCTCGGCTCGATCGCCGAGTTCGAACACGCCCTGATGTCCGAACGGACCCGCGACGGGCTCGCCGCCGCCCGCGCCCGGGGGCGGACCGGCGGCCAGAAGCCGAAGCTCACTCCCCGGCAGGTGAAGATCGCCCGGGAAATGTATGAAGAAACCGGCACCGACGGCAAGCGGGTTCACACCGTGTCGGCAATCGCGGCCGAGTTCGGTGTCACGAGACCCACAATCTACCGTCATTTCGAGACCCAGAAGGGGTAGCCGGGGTTCTCTATCCCGGCTACCCTTGGTCGGGTCCGTTTCCGGCATCACTGCTTTCAGGGTCACGGAATGCCCGCCACGACCCGCCGAAGTCGGGGAGCTGGAACGAGTAGTGCCCGTGGACGTTGATGTGCCGGCGCAGGTATGCCGATAGCCGGGCCACGTCTTCCTCGGCAATCGGGTGGCCCTGTGCCCGCAGCGTCTCCAGTGCCCGGTCGAGATAGACCGTGTTCCAAAGTGTCACGCAGTTCAGCACAAGGCCTAAAGCGCCGAGCTGGTCTTCCTGTCCCTCGCGGTAGGCCCGGTGCAGTTCGCCTTTGCGCCCGTGGAAGATGTGCCGGGCCAGGGCATGGCGGCCCTCCTGAAGGTTTCGCATGCCCTTCATCTCCCGCCGATATTGGGGGTCATCGACGAATGTCAGGACGTGGAGCGTTTTGAAGATGCGACCGTAATGAGCGAGAGCTTCGCCAAGGTCGGTGGGACGGCCGTCACGCTGGAGAATGCGGATGACGTCGTGGGCGGAGACTTCCCGGGTATGCACGGAAGCAACCACGCGCAGGATATCGGGCCAGTGGCGGCGGATCTTCCCCACATCGATCCTGCCCCGGGCGGTCTTGTCCAGAGCGCCGTAGTCTGCGCCGGCTTTGATACGCCACAGCTTTGCGTCCGGCAGATCGGCCAATACGGGCCTGTAGTCAAAGCCGAGGAGAGTAACGAGGCCGAACACGATGTCCGAGTATGACCCTTGGTCGGTGATCAGCACCTCCGGGCGTTGACCGCTGTCGGGGCTGATGACGAGATCCACGAAGTGGAGGGTATCTTTCGGTGTCCCGGAGACAACCTTGCCGGACAACCCCACGGACTGGTCAGAAATCATGTTCAGCCAGGTCACACCTTTCTTGCGGTGGAAGTATTTCGGGTTAGGCCGGGCATCGATGGTCCGTACGGGCACGAGGAACCGCATCCCGTCGACCGCGGCGACCATCCCCCCGCCCCAGGCCTGAGGGAGGGTAAGTCCGGCCTGGGCGTCGATGAGTACGGTGTTCGCTGCGGCGTAGGTCTCCGGACGCAGGTAATGCTGGTCGACATGCGCCAGCCGGCCGGCGGTCAGGGCAGCCACTTCGCCGGTCACCGGGGAGAGCCCGACATTCAGTGCGTGCGCCGTCAGCAGGGCCGCGACCGAAACATGGAGATCAGCAAGTCTTGTCCTGGCACCGGACACGGCCGTGAACGAGGCGGCGAACGCCGGTTGCCATTCCATCACTTCCAGGATCTGCTCGGAAAGGTCAACCTGCGGGATCATGCCGGACAGGCGTCTGCGCAGGTCGAGCAGGCTCGGGCGTTCGACCAGGGCCTCGTCCTTGCCGAGGTGCAGCCTGCCTCCCGTGTCAACGGTGATATCGGTATTGGCGACCATGCCGCCTGCGGTTGCACGCCATGCCGCGTCCAAGTCCTCCGCATGTTCGGCCAGCAGAGCGTCCGGACTTTCCGGGAGCAACAGCGCCCCCAGTGCCGGCCCCTTGGCGGCCTCCCACGCAGGACCCGACAGTAGCTTGGCCCGGGGATCGCAGAACCGTTCGGAGGTCAGCGCGAAGATGTCGCGGTGCTTGAGACCGGCGTGGAAGAGCTCCAGCACGCAGAAAACATAGGCATTGCGGTCAACCGTGCCTTCCGGCCGGTCCTTGGCAAAGACCAGTTTCTGCCACCAGCCTGACGGGACGAGCTGCACATCCACCTTGCGGGCATCGAGGTATCCCTTGGGAACCCGTGCCGTCTCCTTCACCTCGAGCAGCTGTACGAGATCCTCCATGGCCCGCAGGACCCGCTGTGCGTCGGTGGTGGCGCCGAATCTGATGCTTTGGCACAGCATTTTCACGAACCCTCTTACCGAGTTGTACCTCTCCAGGACCGTGGCCCGCCATGCCCCGTCCGACCCGGCCTGCGGTGGTGGGGTGATTTGCGCCAGTCCCTCTACAGCCGCCCGGATCTTCGCCCTGGATCCCACTGCCTTTTCGATCATTTCCCACACCATGCCCAGTGGAATGTTCTCGCCCAGCTCTTCGGCCTCGAACAACACCTCCACCACGGACTTCACCAGCGCCGCGTCTCTGGCCACACGGGGGTAACGCCTCACCGTCTCCTTGTCAGCGGACTTCGCCGCCCGCCCGAACAGCTCATTGGCCATGAGCGCATCGAAGAGTTCCAGGGCGTCATCGGTGGCTTTCGTTTCAAGCCATGTCAGCGTGGCCAGCAAGGTCGCGGTTCGCATGCTGTCCGGATGCCGGGCCAGTTTCGGCGCTTTTTCGTTCATTCCGGACCTGGCCAACTGCAACATTCGCCGCTTGGAAACGCCCGTACCCGCAATATCGATCTCTCCCAGACGCAGGGCCGCGATTTCGGACACCCGGTCCAGCGCCTTCATCATCGACCGACCCGATGGATCCCTGCGTGGCGGATGACGCCACAAATCCAATTGGGACCGCCGCCCCTGTCCAGGGACCAGAAGCACCCTATCGAGTGCCGCTGCCTGATCACTTGTCACCACCGCAGCAAGAGCATCATGTAACCGGGATTCGGCCTTCTTCCTGACGCCGGCCACCTGATCTCGGAGGGTGCTTACTCCCGGCAACAGCACGCGGCGCCCGCGTAGCCAGGCCACCGCCGCGAAAAACAGCGTCTTCGGCCCTGCGTCACTGGTCCACGCCTGCCGGTCCACCCACTCCAACAGCTCCGTTTCGATCGAGGCGTAAGTGACGAAACCGTATACCTCGGCGATCTCCCACTGGTGCTCGAACCGAGTCTGCTTCCGTTCCATGTACCGCTTCACACACGACGGATCGGCCACGCCTACCTGCACCGCAACAAAATCGACGACAGCGGTTGGAACATCCACGGGATCATCCAGGAATGCACCCAGATGACGAACGGTCACAAGCTGGAGTCCGAACCCGAGCCGGTTGTGGTCACCCCTCCGCTTCGCCACCAGCTCGCGATCCAAGTCATCGAGGAAGAAAAACCGATCCAACACCGACTGTTCCGGAGCTTCTAGCGCATACCGTCCGTACGCCGCCTCTTCGGCAGCCGTTAAATATTCACCAGCCATGCTCTCTCAACGATCGACGCTAGCAATCGTTGCGATCGGTTTGATCCTTAGCGCTACTTTTCCGCGGAATGGTCCTCGACCCCCGTATCCTCATTGGCATCATGCCCGCACTCGTCTTTGGAAACTTTGAACCTGTTTGTGGATCGGCTTGGTTCCGCGGCATTGGTGGTCCGATTTGCACTCCTGCGCTTCTAATGCCGACCGTTTTCTCCTTGATGCTTGCAGTACTAGGTATCGCCTTGCTGATCGTTGGTTTGGCCATGAAGCAAGGGAATGAATAGCACACACTTTGCGGCGCCTCAGGAGCTATGCACTTCTCCAGATCTCTTCATCCCGAGTGGATTTGATGCATCTGCAGGGCCTGACTGTTCGGCAGATAGCTGACCTCTGCGGGGGCGGTGGGGCCTCAGACCGACATATCCGGATTCACAAGGGCCCGGCCCTCGGGTTCCAAGTGAAGCATGGGAGTGCAACAGCCCAAGGTTGAGCGCTTTCAGCGGATCAGCAGCCTCTTGGGAGGTTGTCCATGCGCACTCGTCGGCGCTACGGCAGCGGGCCTGGCCCCTGAAAACCACCAACACTAAACGAACCGCACAGCTACGCCAGACGATAGGGTCATTCTTCGATCTGCCCCAACTTGGATGAGACAACCAACCTCAATTTGTCTCATTCAAGTTGGGGCAACCCCTCGATTCAGACACTCGCTGCCTCAAGTTATCTGAGACAGGACAATTGAGCCTTTCAGAGCCCACCAGGCTGTCCTTCACTTACCTGGACGCCTTTCCCTCGGCTCACCCACCGCGCCTTTTCCGCCCGGTCACGGGCATCTCAGAAACCATGCCGTGGTCCCTGCCGGCAGCCGGAACAGATCATGCGCTGCACTCACCTGGTCTTTGCACTGACCATGCCGGGCAGGTTCCATGCACCGGATAGCCCCACCCATCAGCGTTCTCCTGCCCGGGACATGCACGGCGCAACAAAGAATGGGTTGGCGGAATGATCCGCCCACCCATCTCCTTTTGAAGCTCCCCGGGATCCTGACCCGGTGTTATCTACTCTGAGTGCTCAGCGTGGTCGTCGTGGACATAATCATCAATCGTCGGTGGATTGGCCGGAGTCAACACCGGACGCGGGAGTTCCGGGACCGAGCCCGAAACGGGAGCGGTGAAAGCGGCAACCTCCCAGCCTGCAGCTGCCTTCTGCACGATCACCATTTTGGTGAAGGGCTCGAAGGATTCCGGCACTGCCCCCTCAGCTGCAGTGCTGATCCGGTACCTTGCCAGCACTGTCACCAACCCCTTGCTGAGGTCCTGGCTTTGCACGATTTCCAGATCATCGATGATGGCCTGGCGCACGATTCGCGCCTGCACGATCTCATTCCATCCACGATCGCTTCCCTCCTGGCCGTACATGGATCGCAGCTCGGAGCCATAGGTTGCGGTCGTGAACCTGGTGGCCCGTTCCACCCAGGAGACGGCGGTGGAATCGTCCCAGCGTTGGCCGGTGTAGGCCAGGATGAAGCTCTGGACGGTTCCCAGGACTGCCGCCTCATCGGTGGGAAGCAGGTCCTGGGAAAGGTTGGGATCCTTGCGCGGTGTGGCCGGGGTAGCCGGCGCAGCATCCGATGCCGGGCTTTCCACCGCAGTGGCCGGCGGCTCTTCTGCCGGCGGGGTGCTGGCCTTGGATACGGCACCGATGATCATGAAGGCGATGGCTATGGCCAGCACGGCCACGATGATGATGGTTTTCTTTGTCACGGGGATTGCCTTTCAAGATCAGCCGTCGATGAAGGTGAAGTATTCGCTGCCGGGGTTCCAATCAACGGGGTGCAGCAGTGTGCCGGCTGAGGGGTTCAGTGCGCTGTACATCATTCCGTCGCCGGCGTAGATCCCTACATGGGACCAATGGTTGGTTCCATCGGGGATCTGAACGACAAGATCTCCAGGCTGCGGGTTGGTGGTTTTCTTACCCACCTCCCATTGCTCCGTGCGCGGGATCCCCTGGATGCCGGCCTTGCTCAGCGCCCACAGGACATAGCCGGAGCAGTCCCAGGCTTTGAAGTCGGTTCCGCCCCAGACATAGCTCCCGCCCAGGCCCTCACGGGCAGCAGCAATGATTTTGCCCCTTGCTGATGAGTCAGCCCCGGGCAGCGGCTTACCGGCGCCGAAGTCCTGGCCGGGGGTGCACCCGGTGTTGCCGCCGCCGCCAAGCCGGGCCAGCAAGGCCCGCGCAACAGGCTCCCATTTGCTGTAGGCATCGGGGACTCCCGAGCGCTGGACGGCCTGGGCCGCGTCGTTGAGGCTCAGTTGTTCCCATCCAGGAATCTGCAGCAGGCCGGGCGGCCAGTTGCCTGGGGAATCGTGGATCCCCCAAAACTTCAGCGCTGACTCTTCCGGATTCATCAGATCCGCCACGGTCCCCCAGCCTTGTGAGGGGCGCTGCTGGACCAGGCCCACTGAGTCATGATCAGAGCCGACGGCGTCGTGAGCCACGCTGAGCGATTCCGGCACGGAGGCGTTCGCATACATTCTGAAGTTGGACTCCTGCAGTGCCGTCATCAGGAATACGAGGACGCCTTTTTCGTTGACGCCTGCGGCCCGTCCTGCTTTGACCGCCCGCTCGGCGTAGCCAAGCTTGGTTGCGTTCAGCTCGATGGTGATTCCTGCTGTCGTCGTGCCGGTGAATCCCGTCTGGGCTGCCGGCGCGGGTTCCTCGGGCTGGCCGACGGTGACGGTGCCAGGTCCGGATCCGTTGCTCCCGAGGGTGACTCCCCTGGATTTCATGAAGGCAACGGGATCCACGATCGCCCCGTTGACATGGACCTCAAAGTGCAAGTGTGGTCCGGAGGACATTCCCGTGCTCCCGACGTTTGCCAGGGGCTGGCCTGCGCGGACTTTGTCGCCCTTGCGCACTTTCGTGGATCCGTCCTGGGCGTGCCAGTACCAGATCTGCACGCCATCGCCGGCGTCGATGATGATGCCGTTGCCGGTGTCTCCTCCGGGGTTGGTGTCGCCGTTTCCGTAGGCTGCCACGACGGTTCCCCCGGAGGCGGAAAGGAAGGGCGTGCCATCCGGCGGTGCAATGTCCTGTCCGTTATGGAATGACCCTGCTCCGGCGACCGGCGCAGGCCTGGGCCCATACGGGGAAGTCAGCGGGCCCTCAACCGGGTTGGTCCAGCCGCCTGCGCTGATCGATCCGCCGATGGTGCAGATGTCCGTGCCTGAGCCGCTGCTCTTGCTCAGCACGGCACCGACCAGAATGACCGGCAACGAGGCGACGCAGCCGGCCAGGATCAGGACCAGGGCGAGAATGCCGGCGACGAGAGCTTTCTTGTTTGTCTTGTCCATGCTTTGACAGGCTCAGCCGTTGGCCCTGCGGGCCGCGGCCCGCTCTTCGTATCTGTTGGCCTGCTGGGTGCCTTTGGCGAGCCGGGCCCTGAGCTTCTCAGCCCGGTCAGAGGATTGCTGGGCTGCCAGCTTTTCGCGCAGCTGCGATTCCTTGGCTTCCAGCCGGGGGCGGCTGATGTGCCGGCCCTGTGATTGCCGGTTGTCGACGGCATCCAGCTTCGTGTGGATCCGTTCCTTCTTCCGCTCCAGCTGCTCATCGGCTTTGGAGACTTTCTGGCGGAGACTTTCGTTCCGGGCCGTGCGTCGGGTCGGTTCATGCGTGACCCGCCGCGTTGCTTCCTTAGCTTTTTCTGCGAAGGCCTGGGCCTTGGGTATGACAACGGTTGCGACCTGGACGCCCTTGGCGACCGGGGCCAGGCCCGGGACTTTCGACGCTGCGCTCAGTACCTTTTGCAGTTTGGGGCCGCCTGCCGTTTTCACAGCCTTGCTGGCTGCGGTCCCCGCTACACCGGCACCGGATACCGCTGTACTGAGACCACCGCCCTTCGCTTGACTGGACAGAGCATTCGAGGTCTTGATCGATTGCGCCGTCCGGACTGCCTGCTGCGTGCCCTTGATGACCTGGCGTCCGTTGACCGGCTGAGAGGCGCCACTGTTCTTTGCCCCCATGAAGGAGGACATCTTGGCCGCCACCTTGTTACCCCAGGCGAGCAGCCTCTTCCGGAATGAGAAGATCAACACCGCCCCGCCGATGTACAGAAATCCGAGCAGGACGAACTTGTTGGGGCCGAGGCTGTCCAGGGCGTTCATGATCTCGATGACGAACCTCAGGTAGAGAACCAGAACGGCCAGGGAAGCCACCATCATGGCCAGGGACGCTGCCACGGCCGCGAGATCCTGCCAGAATCCGCCTCGCTCCTCCCCTGGCAGCAAGGCAGCGTAGCCGGAGGGTATGAGCTTGATGACCCGGAATCCCAGATACACCACGGTGGCGATCAGTACGAGGCCCAGGACCATCGCCATGATGACCAGGAGCAACATGCTGAGCATCACGCCGCCGAGGACGTTGATCTGCCCTGAGGGATGCTCGATGAAGAATTTCGCCTCAGGATCGCAGGCAGCGACCGCATCCCGGACGCGGTTATCCCCCGAATCCCCGGTTTTGACTTCCTTCATCTTGGTGTCGAAAACTGACTCGCATTCGCCCGTGAGCTTCTTCCCGAAGCTGACGTACATCGCCGGCTCCCTCATGAAAATATCGGTCAGCTGCTGATTGAAGGACTGGTCGATCACGTCCTGGGCGGTGAGACCTGCGGCCGTCTGGTTAGCCCCATCCGTGGCAATGGCCACCGCCACCTGGCCACCGCCGTTTATCGACTTTTTGAGCCATCCGTTTTCACCCAGGATGGTCGTGGCCGGGTTCGCCAGGATCCCCGTGAGCAAAGCCGCCACGATCGCAGTCGTGACCAGGTTGATGGACCCGTGGGAGTACCTTCCCTTGGCGATCTGCCAGCCGTAGACCAGGCCGCTGAGGGCAAGGGCGAACGGAATCCAGTTCAGGCCACCAAAGAGCGTCTGGACGGTGACGGCGAAGCCTTCCAAAGGTGAGGTGACAACAGTTACCCATTCGAAGGAAAGCAGCCACTTAAAAAACCACATAACGAAGTTCAGGGAGTCGGTCAGAAAAGGCCACAGGATGTCCACATAGATTCCGATGGCCATTTTCGACATGTTGTCCATGCCCCCGCGGTCGAACGGAAGCACTTTGTACTTCTCCGCCGGCACGCCATGAGAGTCCTGGACACCGCCCAGCTGGTTGGCGTCGGGGTTTTGCGGATCCTCCGCATGGGCTTCCGGAGCTGCCAGGATCAACAGGGCTGTCACCAGGCACAGTGCGGTGATGACCCGAAGTAGCAGCGGCCTGGCCAGGACATAGGCTGCAGCTCTGCTCACGCGGCATCCGCATCGGGAGTGGAGAGGATCGCCTGGTAACGCTCATCCCGTGCCGGGCGCAGGATCTGCAGCTTGCCGTATCGCTGGGCGGCGTCCCGCATGAGTCCTTCGCCTTCCCTCCCGGGCAGGACCTTGTTGTTTTCATCCATCGGTGACAGATCGGTTGTGACAAGCTCAACCAGATCTTCATCAGTTGAGTCCAGCCCGAGCCAGTCCAAGGCGCGGATGGCAAGGTTGCGGTCGGTGTGCCTCATGACGATGCGCACCGGGATGAGACCACGGACGACTTCGTTGCCGAAATCCTCCTGGGCGTCATGGCTGCCCAGTCCGATGGCTGCCTTGTGTTTACGTCCTTCCCTGACGAAGGTCTCGACAACGTAGATGCCTTCCGTTGAGAGGGTGATGTGGTGGGCTTCGTCGACGATGAACAAGGACAGCTGGCTGACGTCCCTGAAACAAAACTCCTTGCCGATGCGGGCCATGAGTGCGTACAGGCTTCGGCCGAAGATCTTCTCCACGGACAGCTGGGCGAACAGGTGGGCGTTACCCAGTTCCGCAGCGCTGGGAAGTTCGGTGCCCCTCGTGCACATGACGATGCCCTTGGCGTCTAGCGGCAGCGGCGGCAGGGTCCCGTCGAAGAGTACTTTCCCGAGTTTTTTCCTGGCGAAGGCATTCATCCGCCTGGCCAGCTCTTTGGCTCCATCAAGCTGGCAGTCAGTGCTGAGGTGTTTGAGGACACCTCCGAGAGATTCGATGCCTTCCTGAAGGAGGTAATCCTTGTCCATGACTTCGGAAAGGATGATCCCCATGTCATCGGTCGGGGCAATGTTCAGCAAGGTGGTGAACACTGTCTCGACCATGGAAGCGCCGGTCAGGGCACCGAAGATCCTCAGCGGGTCCAGGGAGTACTGGGGGTTGGCGATTTCCAGCGAAATGCAGTCGGTTACCGAAGCCCCGAAGTGGGCCCATTCCATCGTTCCGGATCGGTCTATGACGAATATGGAGCCGTTTCTGTCGATGACGTCGCCGGCTTGTTTTTTGAGGAAGAAGGATTTTCCCGCGCCCAGCTCGGCGCAAACCCCAAATGAACCTGACTTGTTTCCGATCATGGATCCCCCGATGTCCAGGAGCACAGGTGTCTGGCGTTCGGTGGAGATGTTCATCGCGACAAGGCTTCCCTTGGTGGCACCGAGTTCTGTTGATGCGAGAGGAATTGCGCCTGCAAGATCCCGTCCCGTTGTCAGCTGCGCATATTCGCGTACCTGGCGGGAGGTGGGGATCCCTACCTGCATCCCCCACCACAGCTCTTCCTGTCCGCCCAGTGGAGCTTCCAGGACCAGCTCCATGGAGGAATAGAACCTAGCGACCTGATCAGCAAGATCTTTGGCTTCTTGAGCCGTTCGGGCGCCGACAGCGAAGATCGCTGTCATCTGAACCTTGGTTTCCTTGTCAGAACGGTTGAGAGCGGATTGAAACGCCGAAAGATCCCGGGCGACCGCGTCCAGTTCTGAGCTTGATCCGGTAATACCCTCGTCGGTGCGCTGCCAGTACTGATCCGCCAGAGTCGCTTCTGCTTTGGTGTTCTGCCTTTTTGCAATGTCAGCGCCTGTGATTGTCAGGCGGAGTACAAAGTCGACGTCCAGGGGAAGGGAATCAGCCAGGTACAGCCATTCCGTGCCGGGGAACATCATTCCCCCCTTGGGTGTTGCCGATACGGCCTGCAGCACCTGGTAGGACGGCGTATCCGACGCGGCCACCTTGAGGTACCTGCGCTCGAAGGGGTTCCTGATCTTGCCCTCCCCCACGTCGCTCTGCCCGGCCTCATCCAACCAAGGGTTGGGTATGGACGATCCCATCTGGATGATCTCCTCAGTCACATCGCCGCCGAGAGTGGATGTCGGCACCCGTCCGTCTGCCCCCAGGCCGCGCTGCTCATGGTGAATACCCATCCAGATGTGCTCTGCCGGCGTTGCCTTCCTGGGCTTGAACACTGACGGGATGAGCTTCTCGATTTGATCGGCTTTTTGCTGATACGAATCGATCATCTTGGCCGACGGGACGATCTGAGGAAGTGCGAGCATCTCAGCGAATTCGTGCTGAAAGACACCTATCGCTTGCTGAAGGGATTCTTTTGGACCAACCTGCAGCGGAACCGAAAGCCAGAATGCCCGAGTACCCAGCCGGATGTCTTCCAGAGCATTCAGTGTCTCCAGCACCTCATCTGCCCACGAAGGGTTGGCCTCTAGATCAACGCCCTCGATCATCTGCTCCACAACGGAGGCAGGATCCACATCAGCAGTGAGGCCGGACAGGAGCGCTTCCCCTTCAAACGCCTGGAACAGCGCCTGGTGCAGAGCCTTGACCGTCTTCTTGATCTTGACCGGGCAATAGCCGTACGGAACCGGCTGGAGCCGGAAGGAAGCCCACACCGTGCCGGAACGGGTAAACATCAGGTTCTTTCTCATGGCGGTTGCCGGTGTTCGCATTCTGTACTCCTACTTCTGGCTGCTCGACTGAGCCATCAGGCGTTCAATGGCAGTCACTGCACGGTTTTCCCGGTCACTCACCGGTTCGATAACGGCTGGAGCTAGTGCCGGCGCCTGAGCGGCCGGGTGCGAATCAAGGTGTTGTTGCGGTACCTTCGGCAGGTCAATGTGATGGTCACTGACGATGGTCAGGCCTGAAACGTAGTGGGGCTTACGGAACTTCAGAGACGCATTGGCGAGCTTGCCGCCGGATGGTGCGCTCCAGGCCCCGAGAGCGCCCGCCGCGATCATGACGGGGTTCCTGTTTTTCGTCCGGATCATCCCGGCCAGATGGACGGGCACCAGCACAACCACGACCAAGGTGACGAGGTTTCCGATGAGGCCAAAACTGGCCCACATCCCCCACGTAAAGAGAGCGAGCATGATCATTGCGGCCCCGGTAATGCCCTGGGCCGCTGTGTAAGGTCCGCCGAAAATCTTGGTGCCGTCCGGGAGACGGCCCATCATCAGCGGATACTTACTTGTCCTGTAAAACCGGACGATCTCATGCTCTTCGTTCTCGCTCATCGCAATCAGACTCCAGAACCAGGACGATCCGGAAGGGACGCCGCGACGTTCGAGATCGACGTGGGGACGCCTGTAGCGATGGTCTCGTCAATCTTGGTGGAGAACACTCCCAGCCCGCCGCTGACCAGGAAGATCAACGCAGCGCCGATGACCGCGGCGATAGCAGTCGCCATGATGGCCTTGGTCTTGTAGGCCACTCCCAGCACGATCACGATGGCGGCGATCCATGACGCGCCAACGAGCGCTCCATTGGCTTCAGCGATCTGGCCGTTGACCAGGCCCCAGAATCCGTTATCTGATGCGGCGCTAACGGAGGTTTTGACGATAAGAGCTTCGGTGGTGAAGAACATGGTTTTCCTACTTTCTGGTGGGTGAGGGTGTTGACGTTGGTGCGGTGGCAGCCGGGTCTGTCGTGGTCAGTTCAGTGACCTCCCAGCGGCCGGCCCTGGCCTCAAGGACCAGGGAGTATTCGGCAGTGAGCTGCTGGCCTTCCACTCCGAGGAGCTGAACTGTTGTCAGCGTCCGAATTGAGGCACCGTCTTCCGGCGCCTGGACTGGAGGTGTGGAAGCTCTGAACTGCAGGGGTTTCACGCCGGTGAAGGGCGCCGGGCTGACTGCAGTGATCGCAGTCCCAGGGGCCAGGTACCGGGTAATGTCACCCGTTCCGGCCAAGTAGGCCTGAAGGAAGCTGGTAATCGACTGGGCAAGAGGATCCGCGGCCGCCACGTTCTGGCTGAAGCCACTTGATACTTCGGGACGGAGCAGCGGCGACGTCACGACCAGAGGCAGTCCCACTGGTTTGATACCTTCCGGCGTGACCCGCAGACGCACCTGGAAGTAGCGCTGCGGCCACGTCGAAACAACCTGCCCGTCCTGCGCCTTGGAGGCCTCCCGAACCTCAGCGGCAATCTGAACCTGAACGACTCCGTCCGATGACTTCTGGCCGATCGAAGCCACCGCCAGGTTCCGGTATTCGAATCCCTTCTCCGGCAGCGAGATCCCACCGATATCCGTGTAGGAGTCCAAACCTGCAGAGTTGTTCCTGGTGGCAGTGAGCCAGGCAGCAATGTAGGCCTGAGCCATCGACCCGGCGCTCTGGTCAACCGTCGACGCCGTCTGCGTAGCTTTCACCGGCTTCGCCTGGGCTGTCGGAGTAAACCCACCGGTCACGGCCACCAGAATCAGAGGCCAAATCACCAGGGCCGCCCAGCAACCCAGAGCGATGGCCTTGGTGGACAACGCCTGGCCCTTCGTCCACGGATTGGTTTCCGGCCGCTTCCCCGAGGTCAGATTCAGACTCCAGCGCTTGGGCTTCGCCTCGGCCGGCGACCGGCTGACCGGCGCCTTGCCCTTGTTCTGGATCCTCATCAGGCCACGCCCCTCTTCAACCGATGCGCTGCCTTGTTGCCGGATTCGAGCCGGGGTGAAGTCAGGTACTTCCGCAGCCGCTGCTGTGCCGTGGCATCAAACGGCTGGCTGTGCACCTCGGCAAGCCGCTTGGTCAACTCGCCATGGACGGCAAAAGAGGTCGCAACGTCCGTAAGATCCGCTGCGTCTTCGTCCTCTGTGAAACTGCTCAATTCAGTAGTCATGGTCGGCCCTTCGTCTCCTGGTTGGGGTGTGCTTACCAACAAGAGGGGCCCGCTTAAGGCCAAACCGGACAGCTGCAGCGAACTTTTCTTTTTCCTTCACGCCCGGGCGTCCGGATCCCCGTGTTTACACCGAATTCCAGCCACAGCAAGGGCCATCACCGGACAAATTCCGGCCGGTGACATTGCCCCACCAAATGAATCAGCAAGCAGTCCAGCAAGGGGCAGTTTCCTTCTCTGGTCCTAGAGAACCGCGCACGCGAGAGGCGCGACATCCGGACCTACGAAGGAGACACCCAATGCCTACCGCCGTATTCACCCAGCTCCCCTGGCACCCCAGCGTCGACTCCGTCGAAGCCACGTTCGCGGAGTACGCACCCCGGTCCCCCAAAGGCGCCTACCCGGCTCTTGGCAACGTCCCCCTCGAGGAGCTGCGGAAGTACTGGTGGGAGCCGATCAGCGGAGAAAAGCGTGACGAAGTCATTCATGAGTTCCTGACGGCAGCGCAGGCCGGTGATGCGCTCGCCCAGCTGGCGCTGATCAAGCTCCTGGTGCCGAAAGCCATCAAAGTGGTTGCCAGCTCACGCCAGCTGCGTCTCTACTCCATGGACGATGCAATGGGCATCTACATCACCGCACTGTGGGAAGCGATTCTCACCCACCCGCTGGCCCGCAGGAAGTCCCTCATCTTCTCCCTCGCCATGGAAGCCCTGGGCATCGTCAACGGTCACGTCAAGAGCAGCCGGCGGCCCGTCGAATGCCCCCTGGAAGATTGGCACGATGCAGCCGCCGAACAGCAGCTGCAAAGCGCATCAAACCGCACAGAGGAAGACCTGGCCGAAGTTCTCGCCTGGTCACTGTCGGCAGGAGTGCTGACACGCGACGAAGTAGTTCTGCTCACCCGGTACTACCTGGCCGGAGACATCCCCAACTCAAGGCAGGACCTCATGGAAGACCACGCTCTCAGCGCAGAAGCCCTGAGGAAAAAGGCGTCGCGGATCCGCAGCAAACTTGTCGAAGCCGTCCGGACAGAAATCACCGAAGCAGGCTGGTAAGCCACCGACTCCCCCACCACCAAAGACTGGCGTCACCGAGCCTCACCGCACGCCAGATCTGCCACCCGTTCCGGGAGACGTACTACAGTAGTACACTGGGGTGTATCAGAACGGAGGCCCTCGCGTGAGGATCAAGAAGAGCATTACGAGTCGGGAATTTAACCACTCCTCCAGCGAGATTCTTCGCCAGGTGCGGGAAGGTGACGTAATCCCCGTGACCTACGGCCGGGATGGCGCCGTTGTGGCCTACATCGTTCCGGCATCCACCTTGAGGAACCACGAAGCGGTAGAAGAGATTCACCGCGCAGTCACTTCCCCCCGTTCAGCTGCCCGGGATGTGGTCATGGGATCCACGGTCAAAATCGACTCCACACACACGCTGGATGAGATGCGTGAAGGAGAACGCTACTAATGCCGCTCACCAGCGCTGGATGCTACATCGACACCTCTTCCCTTATCCGCCTCCTCACCCCACAGCACCCCTCCCGCCAGCCCCTCCTGGATTATCTGGACCAGGGCTCGCTTTGGGACCAGTTGTGCACCAGCAAGCTGACACACCTGGAGACCACTCGGGTAGCCATCAGGGATGGCAATAAGGCACTGGCCAAAGATGTGGGCAGTTTTCTGAACGAGATCACGGTCATGCCCATCACGGATGACGTCCTCGAACGCGCCATGGAGATCCCTTTCCACATCAAGTCCCTTGACGCCATCCATGTTGCTTCCGCAGCAGCTGCGTCTGTGATCCTGACATCGGACAAGAACATGACGAGCGTCCTGCACCAACTCCAGCAGGATCCGAACTCGTCCGCCAGGTACCCCTTCCGGGCGGTCATCGGATAGACCCCCTCCCTACCGTCCACCCGAGGCACCACTCCAACCACACACGCTTGGGGATGCTTCTGGTTAACCCTTGACGGCGCTGGGCACGGCCTTACTCTCACCCCTCTACGCATGAGCAATGTGCAGTCGCCATGTTGTGCATGCATAGACAAGATGCATTCACCATGCGTTCACCATGCAGTCATTGTGCCTTCAAGATGTGTTGTGCATTCGTCACCAGCTCATTGGAGTTATCAAGTCGACATTTCGAGAATGCATGTCCTCTGTATTCACCACACATTAGATACGCACTGCTTATGTTCTAGGTATTCCTTGTCCATATGCCCACTACATACTGCCAATATTGGCCATATACCTTGCCTGTACTTGCACAATATCTAGCAAGGGGGTAGTGTGCGCGTTATGGACTCGACAACCAACTCTCTGATACCTCCTGCCAATACCGCACCTGCATCGATCCTTACTGAGGATGACTTGTTCAGGTTGCGGCGCGTGATCGTTATAACCAACGGCAAGGGGGGAGTGGGTAAGACGTCCGTTACGACGAATATCGGCACCCTGCTCGCTCAAGCCGATTACAAGGTCCTCATCGTCGATCTGGACTCCCAGGGCAACGTGGCCAACAACTTGGGCTTCGATGAAACTGACAAGGACGACGGGGGAGCGGCTCTCCACTCCGCAGCCATCTACGGGAGGGCCCCGGAGCCAATCCGAGGGATCCGTGCCAATCTGGACGTCTTGCCCGGAGGCACATTCACCGATCAGCTTATGGACGCTGTCCACGGCGATTCCCTTCGCGGCGGGAAGCTCAAAGGATGCGTCGCACGCGCCATCGCTAAGATCGCCCCGGAATACGACATCATCCTCATCGACACGCCCCCCTCGTCAGCCGGGTACGTCTACGTCGAAGAGGCGATGCTCGCCTCCCGATGGATCCTTGCCCCCCTGCGGCCGGAACCCAAGTCCATCAAGGGCCTGGAGAGCCTCGCAGACCGCATCTCCCGGGTCCAGTCCGTAAACCCCTACATCCAGCTGCTGGGCGTCATCCTCTTCGGCGTCCCCACAGGCGCGACACGGGTTGAGAAGCGCCCCCGCGACATCCTGGGCGAGAGGCTCGCCGGCATCGCCCCTACCTTCAGCGCAAAGATTCGGAACGTTGTCGCAGCCGATGCCGATGCCTCATTCCGCGGGGAGGCTGCGCACGAGCTCGCAGCAGAAGTCGCCAACCAGGGGCCCTTCTGGGAACGGCTGCGCAACGGAAAGTCATCCGGGCCCACACTCGCCGGATCTGCCGGATCCCTCGCAGAGGACTACATGTCTCTCGCGACCGAAATCGTCGACCACATGAAGAGCCAGGAAGAAGCACTTGAAGCAGGAGCAAACTGACATGGAGTCAAAGAAGAGCCTCAGCGCACTGGGCGGCCTCAAGCGCACAGCAGTACCTCCCTCAGCCAACCCTGCCGGAAGCGACCAGTCGGCAGATACTGAGCCCCAGCCCCAGCCGTTGCCAGCGGCACTCGTGCCGGCCGCTGCTCCCGCCTCGCAGCCCGCTATGCAGGCAATCGCACCGCAACTCAATCCAGCGGTCCAGCCCGCCCATTCCAGCCCGGCGGGGGAGCAGGAAAAGGCGCCCACAGAGGACCGCGGCGCCGCGGTTCCGGGCAACCTCACCATCCGAGGATCCAAGGTCCTGATCCAGGCGCTGGAGGCTCACAAGGAACGGACAAAGCTCTCGTTCCCCAACGTTCTCTTCAACGCCATCGATGCCACCATTGACGTTCTCCCCGGGCTCCTGGAGAGCAAACGTGTGGCCGTCCCTAAGGCGAACCTCTTCGGGCGCCCACAAACGGTGCAAGTAATCGAGGAAGACGCCTCCGAGAAACACAGCAAGGCCATGCGGATCGGCGGCCAGCACATGGATGTACTGAACCATCTCGCCAATGAGTACGCCGGCGGAAACCGCAACAGGCTGATCGTTACGGCGTTAAGCGAGTACCTCAAGGACGAAATCGAACAGATAACGAAGGGCCAGTCAAAATGAGCGCGGCAACAGCGACCGCTCAGGACACCGAGAAGCCTCGCAAGGCCCGCTCCCTGGCATCTCCTGTCCAGTCCAAGCCCCGGCTGCCCATCATCGGAGCTGCCATCGCACTCATCATTGTGATGGCGCTCCTCTTCGTCTGGATCCTGCAGTCCCAGGGACGCAGCGAGACCGTCTTCGCAGTAAAGGGGGACATCGCCCGCGGCCACATATTCGAGGTGGACGATCTCACCGCCGTTCAAATCCCAGAAGGCGAACCGATCCCGCACTTCCTGACCACTCAGCAGGGTGACGTCATCGGCAAAACAGCCGTCGTGGATATCCCCGCAGGATCACTCGTTGTCCCTAAGGCCATCAGCTCAGGCGCCGGGCTTCCGGACGACCAGTCACTGGTTGGAATGTCACTGAACAATTCCCAGCTGCCGCCCTACCCGCTGACTAACGGCGACAAAGTCCGCATCGTCAGCACCCCGGCCAACCAGGCTGAGGTCCCCAGGGAAACACCCCAGGCTGTCAGCGCCTCCGTCGTCTCCACCGAAAAGGACACCGTTTCCGGGCAAACCCTGGTCGCTGTGATGGTCCCTAAAGCAGACGCCCCGATCCTTGCAGCCAAAGCCGCCACCGGACGCGTTGCCCTGATCCTGGACGGGGATAAGTAGCGATGGCCACCACGCTCATGTTCAGCGTCTGCGGATCCCCGGGCATCACCACCGCGGCCGTCGCAGCAACCCGACGCTGGTACCGAAACTCAATCCTCCTGGAAGCCGATACCTCACGGGCCTCGGCTGTCCTGTCCGGTTACCTCAAGGGAACGGTCACTGGAAAAAAGAGCCTCATCAACCTCGCTGTTGCCGCGGCCCAGGCCGGCCACATTGACTACAACGACATGTGGGCCCAGCTGCACCCCCTGGACAGCGACAACGTCCAGGACGCCCAGCAGTGGGTACTGCCCGGGCTCATGGACCCCAAAAGTGCGCCCTCGCTCGATCACCTCTGGGGCGATGTTATCTCCGGAGCAGATACATTCGAATCCGCCGGAACCGATGTCATCATCGACGCCGGGCGCTGGAATGTCGGGGACGTCCGATCTGCGCTGATGCGCTCAGCTGACGCCGTCGTACTTGTCGCCCGTCCCACCATGCCCGACGCCTTCGCTGTCCGCTCCCGCCTTGAAGATATCCGGGCAACCTTGGGGGATATCGGCCACAGCGATCACCTGTCGATCCTCACCGTGGAAAAGCCCGGCACCGAATACCCTCCGACTAAAGTCGCTTCCAGTCTCGGCCTGAGGCTCATCGGCTCGCTCCCCTGGGATGACAAGTGCGCGTCAGTATTCAGCGACGGCGCACACATCACCAACAGCGGCAGGTTCGAGAAAAGGCCCTATATCAAGGCCGTCGACTCTCTGGTAGAGACACTGCATCAGGACCTTGACCGTCGAAGGAGCCTGCTGAACGAGGCCCTGGACAACGAAGTGGAGGAGCTCTCGTGACCACCAGTCCGGAAAACCTCGACATTTTCAAAGACCTTCCGCTTGCCGACTCGACCGCGCCGGCCCACCCTGCAGCCGGACATCTTGCAGCTGCAGCACGCCGGGACACCGGCCGCCGCCGGATTGCCGCAGTTCCTGACCAAGGCACCCCAGCCCGGCCTGTTGAGGCAGAGCCTCAGGAAGCTCCCCGGCCCAGGGCAGCGGAATCGGCAGACCTCGAACCTGCCAGCGACTGGACCCTCATCGAAAGACTCGCTGTCGAGATCTCCGAGATCCGACAGACACGGGACGAAACCCCGGAGAACAAGGACGAAATCGGCCGGGCCATCATCGCCGGTGTCCTCGCTTCCCTGGATGAGTCACGCGTCCGTGATGGAATCCCGCGCCTCACCCAAAGCCAGCACCAGGCGCTGCAGGTCGTCCTGTTCAACCAGGCATACCGAATGGGCGCGGTGCAACCGTTGCTGGATGATCCCACGATCGAGAACATCCATATCAATGGTTTCGACCGGGTCATCGTTCGCCGCTCCAACGGCTCCGATGAATGGCATCCGGCCATAGCGTCCAGCGACGAAGCTCTTATCGAAATGATCCAGACCTGGTGTGAGGAACGGGGGGAGGGCGCACGGGAGTTTAATGCCCAGAATCCCAGGCTCTCCATGATGCTGCCCTCCGGGGACCGTCTCCAGGCTGCGCACCCGCCGATCGCACCCCGTCCGACTCTCACCATCCGTTGCCACCGCATCAAAAAGATCACCCTGGACGATCTTGTGACCCAGTACGGAATGCTCTCCCAGGCCGCGGCCGACTTCCTCTCAGCCTGCGTCAAAGCCAAGATGTCCATCGTCGTGTCCGGCCACCCAGGCGCCGGCAAGACGACATTCGTCCGCGCTTTGTGCGCCAGCATGGGTCCATGGGAACCGGTCATCACCATCGAAACCGAGCGGGAGCTGCACCTCAGCGAAGACCAGCACTACAACCTCAAGTCCCTGGAAGCACGTCCGGGCCAGGGCGAGCGGGATCCGCGAACCGGGGAAAGCATTGGTGGGGTTTCGCTGCGTGAACTGGTCGCAGACTCTCTTCGCTTCGACGCCCAACGCATCATCGTTGGAGAACTCCGCGACGACGAGACGGAAGCGGTGTTCGGCGTCTTCGCCGGCGCGGCAGGATCCATGACCACCATCCACGCGAAGACCGCCAAAGACGCCATCGCCAAGCTGGCCGACCTGCAGCAGAAGCGGATCGGCACGTCCCCGGCTTTCGCCTACCGACAGATCCAGGACCATATCCAGATCATCGTCCAGCTCTCCCGATTCTCCGGACCAGGCCAAAAGCGCCACGTCACGGAAATCGCTGAAGTACAGCCCGGCGGCGACGGGGAAGCGCCCATCGCCAGCCTGATCTTCAAATCCCGCACCCGTGGCGGGGACGCAGTATTCCAGGAACTGCCTCGCGATGACATGCTCTGGGAGCTGGAACAGCATGGATACGACGTCGAACAGTTGAGGGCCGGCTGAGATGAACACCATCCTGGCCATACTCTGCGCCCTTGGCACCGGCTTCGGCATCCTGTGGATCATCCTCGAATTCACCAGGACACCGGGGCAATCCCGGCCAACCAGCAACCGGCTCTCGCCATGGGCCCGCCTGCGGCAACGCCTCGGTCCAGGACAGGCTCTGGCCCTGGTCCTGGGGATCGCCGGCGGACTGCTGCTTTTTGCCCGCACCGGCTGGCTCGTCACACTCGTTGCCGTGCCGGCTGCAGCGCTGCTCCTCCCGCCGCTGTTCAGCACCTCAAAACAGATCAAGGAAATTGCCCAGCTCGAAGCTCTCGAATCCTGGGCCAGGTCCCTGTCCGGGCTCCTGGGGACAGGATCGACCACCCTGACCGGAGCAGTTGTCAGCAGCCTGCCCAATGCGCCTGAAGCCATCCGGCCACAGCTGAACAACCTCGTTGTCAGGCTCAATTCCCGCTGGTCCCACAAGAGGGCCTTCAAAGCCCTCGCAAACGAGCTGAATGACCCCACCGCCGACCTGCTGGCCGCACACCTGATCCTTGCTTCCAAGATCAAAGTTTCGGGCCTCCAGGACGCCCTGGACGACCTCGCCCAAACCATCTTTGAAGAGATCAGGCAGCGCCGGGAGATCGACGCCGCCCGGGAAACGAACAGGACCACGGCCAAGTGGGTGACCATCTTCACCGTAGGGGCCATGGTAGCTGCGGCTACTTTCCTCGCGGACTTCTTCTCCGTCTACCAAACACCCATCGGCCAGGGCATCCTCACCCTCATCATCGGCGCCTACGCCGTTGCCCTGAAATGGATGCACTCACTGACCAAACCGGATCTGCCGCCGCGGATCCTCGTTGACTCGGAAGGAGCCCGGGCATGATCTGGACAACCCTCATTATCGGAGGCACCGTCGGCCTCGCCCTGGTTTGGATAGTCGCTGAACTCTCCCCCCGCCACCCCAAACTTTCCGCTGCGCTGGAGAACCTGGGAACAGTCGAGGTCGACACCAGCAAAGCTGATTTCCGGGCTCAACTCGGACGCCTCATGCAACGTGGAGTCCTTTCCAAATTCGGCGTCAACAAAAAAGACCTGGCCCTCGTTGGAGCAACCTCCGAACAGCACTCAGCCAACCAGGCCCTTATGGGAATCATGGGCCTGGTGATACCGCCGGCATTTGGCACCGTGTTCGTCCTGATCCTGGGGCTGCCGGCACCCATCCTCATTTTCTCCCTGCCCGTAAGCCTGGGCCTAGCCGTACTGCTCATGTGGGCAACAAACCTCACCATCACCCAGAAAGCGGCCGAAGCGCGCCAGGAATTCGCCAGGGCAGTGGCAACCTACATCGAACTCGTAGCGGCCGAACGCAAACGTGCCACGGCGGCCACCATCGCCCTGGAACATGCAGCCGACGTCGCAGACTCCTGGGTGTTCGTCCGGATCCGCCAGGAACTCCAGCTCGCCCGATACAAAGGCCAGCGGCCCTGGGATGCGCTGAAGCAGTTCTCCAAGGAAATCGGTGTCCCCGAGCTATCAGACCTGGCCGACATCATGCGCCTGGCCGGAGCCGAAGGCGCCAGCGTCTACGAACCGCTGCGCGCGCGCGGAAAAGGCCTGCGGGTCCAGCTTCTCAACGAAGCCCGTTCCAGGGCCAACGCAGACTCGGAACGCATCACCATGCCAATGGCCCTGATGGGCCTGATCTTCATCGCACTCATCGCCACCCCACCACTGTTTAAACTAATCACTAGTTGAATGTCCGGAATCGGCCATTCACGGCACCTCTTGTTGGTGTACGGGGGTAACCATCAAACAAAGGAAAGACAAATGAACCAGGCTCTTCTCCGCGTAGCTGCAACGCTCCACATCGCTGGAGTCAACTTCAAATCAGCGGTTCACAACCGGCGACTGTTGCTCAAAGACGATCCCAAAGAACGTGGATCCCTCACCCTGGAACAGATCATCTGGACCGTCGGAATCGCCCTCGTCGCCGCCGTCGTGCTCGCCATCGTAGTAGCGGCGATTAACTCCAAAGCGGCGGAACTCCCCGGCGGCTAAGCCCGGGAGACCAGTCATGGCCACCACTTCAAACACTCAGCTCCGCCACCGCTTACCAGGTGACGGGGCTGAACGTGGTTCCGTCAGTCTGCAGGGCGTCATTCTCTACCCCGTGTTCATACTGCTGATATTCGGAATCCTGCAGACCGCGTTCTGGATGCACGCCCAAAATATAGCCCAGAGCGCAGCATCAGCAGGATACGCAGGGGCGAAAGCCTTCAATTCATCCTCAGATGCCGGGCAAAGCGGCGCCTACAACGTGCTCTCCGGAACCACTGACACCCTGCGAAACCAAAACGTCCAGGTGGCCCGCTCCGCAACAAGCGTCACCGTCATCGTCACCGGGACAGGTCCATCCATCGTTCCCGGATGGGGAGGACCTGCCGTCAAAGCAACGGTCAGCGGCCCCCTCGAACGGTGGGTCGACGCACCATGAAGCAGACCCAAGACAAAGAACGGGGATCCCTGACCCTCGAAACAGTCATCCTCGCCGGCGGCGCAATACTCCTCATCGGACTACTTATAGCCGGCGTCCGGATCTCGTGGGCAAACAACGCCGTCCAGTCAGCTGCATCCTCAGCAGCCCGGGACGGATCTCTTGCCCGAAGCGCAGACCTCGCTCAAGCCAGGGCAAACGAAGCGGCCAGCGTCTCGATGGCCCAAAGCGGTGCGACCTGCAGCGGACAAAACGTATCCCTGGACACCAGCCGATTCCTGGCACCCCTGGGACAGACCGGGATCGTTACGGCCAACGTCAGCTGCAACGTCCCACTTTCCAATCTCCTTCCCGGGCTGCCCGGCTCCATCTCAGTCAATAAAAGCGCCAGCTCGCCCGTCGACCCGTACAGGCAGAGGTAGCCGTGAAGGCCAGCAGGACTGCAGAGCAAGAGCGCGGATCCGCGACGATGTTTTTCGTCGTTCTTTTCCTCGGGCTCATGATCGCCATCGGCCTCGTGGTTGATGGCGGTGCAAAAACCACGGCACAACAAGAAACAAGATCCGTGGCGGAAGCAGCCGCACGCGCAGGCGCCAGTGCCGTCACCGGATCAACAGTCACCGGCGGGTCCCCGATTGTTAATCCCCAAGCAGCCCAGGCAGCAGCGCAAAGCTACATCACCGCCGCCGGCCTCACCGGAAGCGCCAGCACTTCAGGGACCACCGTCACAGTGAACGTCTCCAAGACAACTCCAACGGTTTTCCTTGGACTGATCGGGATCTCAAGCCTCACCAGCCAAGCGACCGCCAGCGCCGAAATCCTCAAACGATGAAGGAGAACCATGCCACTCAAACCCTTGATATGGGCAACGGCATTAGCCGCCCTGGCCGCCGTCTCACTCGCCATCACCATCACCATGCTTTCCACCCTTCACTCGCTCCCATAAAGGGCGAGGAACACACACTGGCCCAAACGCCGCAGAGGAAAAGGACCCAATCCATGAAGCCCACCAAGATTGTCATCGGATCGATCGCCCTCGCCGGCGCACTCGTTCTAAGCGCATGCCAGGGTGGTGCAACTCCAGGGACAACAACCACACCAACTGCCAGCGAAACCGCTAAGGCCACACCAACACCCACCGCCACCGACGTGAGCGCCCCCACCACCGAGGGACAGGCTCTCAAAGACGGGCTGGGCGCGGTACAGAAGTATGAAACCGCGATGGAGGAAGCTGCCAACGCAAAGAGCCTTGATACGACTCAGGTGAAGGCCGTGTCAACTGGTCCGGCACTCAAGTTTGCTGAAGACTTCGTGGCCGCCTCTTCGAAGTCAGCCACGAAGTACACCGGGCTTAGCACCGTGACTCTGAAGGAAGGTTACGCAAGCAATCTGACGGCAGGGGATCAAAGCCTCGAATTTGGCTTCACTGACATGTCGGTCTGCGTTGACTCGTCACAAGTCAAAGGAACGCGGCCAGATGGTTCCGCTGCCCCGACATCTGAAGCCCCGCGTGCGTTGTACCAGTTCACTGCCGAGTACAACCCCACGAGCAAGTTGTGGATGGTCACGAAGGTTACCCAAGACGCGGTGATCCCATGCTAAAAAAGGCCTCTTTGCTGCTGCTTGCTTCTGTGCTGGCTTTGTCCGTCGGCGTACCGGCAGCTCAGGCAGTCCAGCCGATGAGTGGCGGCTGCGCCAACAATCGCTGTGACGTTGATGTGGACGTTCCAGGCGCGTCTCCTGGCCCGGGCGGTTCCAAGCCTGGTGGAGTTGATGTTGTTCTCCAGCCTGGGCCGACGGAGTGCAAGCAAGGCGATAAGGAAGTGGACTGCACCAGCGATAAGGGTTCGTGGTCCAACGCCGACGAATGCTACTGGCGCCTGGCTGATCCTCAGAAGGCACCTCCCGGGGGGAAGACGGCTGGCGACGGCGCTTGGTACGAATGCACGCGTCCGCTGGGTGGCCAACTTGGTCTGGCCGCCATCTCGTCGACGCGCTGGCTGGACCAGCCGCCTCCTGGCGTTGTTGCCATCACTCCTGCCCAGGCTGCAGCCCAACTGCTGCGTCAGTTCGTGTTCCAGGGCGTACCGATCGGCATTGCACCGGAAGCCAAGGCCGGATCAAAGGGTTCCGTGGGTCTGCCTGTCTGGATGTGGGTTTCCGCCCCGTCCCAGCAAACCTATGGGCCCTGGGCGCAGAGCGCCACCATCGGCGGCGTGGCAATCACCGGGACCGCCCACGTCACCAGCATCGACTGGAACATGGGAGACGGCACCGTCATTTCCTGCGCCAACGCCGGAACCGCGTACCAGGAAGGTTTCGGGCTGAGTCCCTCACCCACCTGCGGCCACATGTACACACGGATGTCCAAGGATCAGCCGGGCGGTAAATACACCGTCACGGCCACCAGTAACTGGACATTCGACTGGACGGCCGGCGGACAGACCGGAACAGCCACAACAACTGTCCAGAACTCCACGCAGATCGAGATCGGCGAAATGCAGACGGTCATCGTAAACCGCTAAGCCCGGGTGCGGGCCACGAAAGTTAATTGACAGAGTGGTCCGTTACCGCCTAAGTTTTATATAAGTCAGATCAAGTAAAGGTTGAGGTCATGAAGAAGTTCATCTCCGGAATCGCGGCACTGGCAGGTCTCGCAATCCTCCTGGTAGGTATTCCAACGGCACTCGTGGCACTCGCCGGAAACCCCATCCCGTCCTGGGAAACCCTTGTCCAGGGGTTGACCCAGCCGGACTGGACGGGGTCCTTCCTGACAGGCCATGTGCTGCCCGTGATTGCCTGGGTGGCGTGGCTGACCTTCGCCATCGGCATCGTAAGCGTCATTCCCTCTGCCATCCGCGGGATCGATCCTCCCCGGATCAGGGGCCTGGCCGTGCAACAGGGTGCCGGCCGCGTCCTCATTGGCGCTGTCCTGGTCATGTTCGTGGGTCTCGGCAGCGCGACAGCCGCCACCGCGGCCACACCCCATGACATGCCAACCGCCAACGAAACCAGCGTCTCTGCAGCACAGACACCAACACCGACGACGTCGGTAGCCCCTCTTCAGACATCTGCCCCGGCAGTGCAGGAGACCACCTCCAACCCTTCGGTGCCAGTAAAGAACGGTGATTCGCTCTGGTCGCTGGCAGAGGCACACCTGGGCGATGGAAACCGCTTCGCTGAGATCGCCCAGCTCAACTACGGGGTACCGCAGCAGGACGGCGGCTCCCTGAGCGAAAACCACTTCGTCAACGCCGGATGGACTCTCCAGCTGCCGGCAGACGCGACAATCGGCGCTGACAAAGAAATCACCGTCCAGGCAGGGGACACTCTCGAAACTCTGGCGGCCGCCGAATATGGAGATCCCTCCAAGGCCCCCGTAATCTTCGCCGCATCACAAAGCATCACCCAGCCCGATGGAACCCAGATCGGCAACACCGGGCAGGTACTTCCCGGCTACCGCCTGATCGCTCCCGATACAACACCTGCAGCCATCGCACCCGCCTCCAGTTCGCCTGCCCTCACAACCCCTGCAGCTGAGCCCGAGGTCGCTCCTCCGCTGGACTCGCCGGCTCCCCAAGCCGAAGTCAGCCCCGCTGCTGAGGCCCCCGCCGAAGCTGCTGCCCCGGACACCGCACCGGCTGCATCGGAACAGATAACCGAAGCAGCTCCTGCCCCGGCCGCGCCAGTAGAAGACATCGAAACAGCAGCCGACACCGGTGAAGAGTCCGCCGGCGATGCGTTCCCCGTCTCAACGCTGTGGGGCGCCGGCGGCATTCTCGCTGCAGGTTTCCTAACCCTGATCGGTGCCCGGCGTGCAACCCAGAACCGCAGCCGCCGCGTAGGTCAGCGAATCGCCGTCCCGTCCCACGACATTGCCGTTACCGAGCTGGAGCTTCGGGCAGCTGAAGATCCGGCCGGCGTCGACGACATCGATCGCATCCTGCACCACCTGGCCGATTGGGCATACGAAACCAACCAGGAACTGCCCAAACTGTTTGCCGTCCGGCTTTCCCCTGGAACAGTCGAGCTTTACCTTGACCAGGCGTCGGAACTGCCGGAACCGTTCGAAGCCGTTTCTGACGATAACTGCGCTTGGTCCATTGACCCCCGCCGCGTGACGTCCTTCGAGCCGCAGACCTCCGCCCCTTACCCGGCGCTGGTCACCCTGGGGCAGGATTCCGCCGAAGGCCACATCCTCGTTGACCTGGAACAAATCGGCGCACTGAACCTTGCTGGGGACCCTGAGATGACGGAGGGCGCTCTCACTGCCATTGCCATTGAACTGGCTTGCTCCAAGTGGTCTGAGGAGCTGCGGGTCAGCGTTGTAGGTTTCGCTTCCGAACTCCCTTCCGCCTTCAACACCGGCCGGGTACGGCACATCAAAAACATCCAGGAACTCGTCAGCGATCTGGAGGCCAGGGCAAAAACTGACTCTCTTCTGCTGGAGGAGCTGGACCTCAATTCCTCCCACGATGCCCGGATCTCCTCAAAGAGCCAGGATCCGTGGCCGCCGGAGATCATCCTCCTGGCGCAGCTGCCCGACGAAGAAACCACCGCTCGCCTGGCCGCCCTGATCCAGAACGTTCCACGCGTGGGAATTGCCGCGATCACCCAAGGGCATCTGGCAGGAGAGTGGTCACTGGACATCGGCAAGGACCGCATGGCCAAGCTGTTGCCGGCCGGTATCGAACTTCAGGCTCAGGTCGTGGCCGGAGCCAACTACACCAACATCCTCTCCGTGCTGCGCTCCACCATCGAAGAACCACAGCCGGCACCACACGTCGTTCCCGAGATCAAGGTTGCCGCCGTCGTTGCCACCCCCGCGATCGCGGAACCGGAAACATCGCCTGAACTCTCCCCGGTGATCGTGCCCGACAGCCCGGCCAGCTTGATCGACATCGACAGGCGGAAGAACCGGCCTGCGCCGGCGGCCGAGGAAATCCGTATCGAACTCCCCGACGCTCCTTTCGTGCGGGTCCTGGGAAACGTCCGGGTCGAAAACGCCCATGGCGTACACCCGGCAACCGTCAAGGGCGCCAGCGTTGCCCGCGCAACGGAAGTCATCGCCTTCCTGGCACTTCACCGGAACCAGTCCACCGAGGAGTATGACCAGAACATCCATCCGAACAACGTCATGACGGCCAACAAGCGCAACCCGCTGATCACCCGGGCCCGTAAATGGCTCGACTCCACCGGCGACGGGCAGGATTACCTGGTCAAATTCGACGTCGCCAAGTCCTATACCCTCCTGGACACCGTCCGGACAGACTGGGACGTGTTCCAGGAACTGGTGGGCCCAGATCCCCTGGACGCATCCGACGCACGCTTGGAAGCCGCCCTGGAGCTTGTCACAGGCCAGCCCTTCCAGGGCATCCGTTCCGGACGCGGCGCCTGGGGATGGGCCGAGCTGGACCAGCAGAAGATGATCGCCGCCATCAGCGACGTCGCCTACGAAGTTGCCGAACGGGCAAAGGAAACCGGCAACCCTGCACTCATGCTCAAAGCGGCGCTGCGGGGAACCATGGTCAACCCCTCCTCAGAGATCCACAAGAGGCACAAGCTTCTCGCCTACGCCATGAGCGAGGACCAGGAAGGTTTCAACCGCACCGTCCAGCAGATCTTCGACCAGTGCGAAGCTATGGAGGAAGAAGCACCCGAACAGGAAACCCTGGACCTGATCAACCAGCTCGAAGTCCGCTTCGAAAAACTCAAAGCCAGCTAGCCACCTGGTACATGGGACATAAGAATCCCCGTGTTTCCTCCCGCCAAAACGGAGTGGAAGCACGGGGATTCTTATTTGTCGTATAGGTGATGGGGCGGGAAAGGATTGACTCGTTTCGAGCACCTACCGAAGATCCCGCGGCCGCCCAAACAGAGAATCTCTCAGCTCCTGCCACTCTCCCGCAGCCAGCCCATGGCCGGCCTCCATTTCAGCCGTCATGAATGTCAGCAGGTCCTGCACACTGATGATGGGCAGTGCAGTCAGGAACTGGCGGCGGTGAAGCGCGGCCACAAAGGTCCTCAAATACAGTCCGGCCCAGATCATCGCGTTTTCCCCCTTGAGGATCCTGGCCAGGGGACGGCCAAGGGCTTGCTGAAGTGCCAGGTCAACGTCCTTCTCTTCACATTGAGCCTCTGCCACGTCAAAGGCCGAAACCTGAGCAGCCGAAATGACCAGGTCAGCGAACAAATCCGACGCGACGGAGACGGACTCCGGACGATGAACAGCCCTTTGCTGCGGGCGGGATGACCTGCCACCTACCGGAACTGGCTTGATGGACGCGATACTCATGGTTCCCCCTCTGCGTTGACCGGCGCGTTCAGCACCTAGAAACAAGAGGGGACCTGATCGGGGGAAACCGGACAGTGTGAACCGTCAGTTTTTTCAAATGCCTGACAGCGTCACGGGCTGATCTGGGCGCTAGCTGATGATTTGAACTTCGACGTCGGTTTGGCGATCGCTGCCGGCGTAGTTGAGATCAATGTCGGAGGACCGACAATGCCTTACCAGCGCTCGTACGTTGCAAGGAGAGCAGAAAGTTCGTCTAGTTTTGCAGCGAAAGGATCTTCCTCTCCATTGGCGACGGGCGACCAACTCCACGCCTGACGATCGCCGTTAAGCTCAAAGTCCTTCTGCCACATATTCTTCTCACTCGAACGAGTGGCGCCATAGCAATACTTGCCTGACGAAGGGCGACTAGATATCGGAGTAAGGAACGCATGAGCCATAGCCATGCGGTACTCCGCCCGGCAAAAGTCCCTCTTAAAGTCGTCGCCGGACCCAACCAGATGTCCAATCAACGTTTGCATGTCATCGAAAATAAGCTCACTTTGGGGATACATCCACTGCGTACCATTCCACCGCGGGGCCGCCTTCGCCAGCGCGTGGTCCACCACCCTCTCGTCCTGAAGAACCATGAAGGCAGGCTCTGGATCGCGGCTGGAATAACTGTCTCTCCACTTCGTCTCTGTTGCCACACGGATAAACACGTCCTCCCGGTCTTCGGTCACAGCCATCATTGCGATCGCCCTCAACGTCAACAGCGCAGGGTAATGCGCCAAATTGACCCAGGCATCCTGGTAAGGGGAAACATGCTTCCTGGCCTTCATCAGCTGCTGAACTGCCCACACCCAGAGCTCCGCGTGGACACGATCACGATCGAGTGCCACCCCCGTTGCCATGAGGCGTACCAGAGTCTGAGAGTGGCTTCGCAGAGCCAGACATTCATTGTCGTAGGAGACAGCAAAGTCTTCTCCTGAAGGAAAGGAACCGCCCCGCTCACGGATGTATGAGGCAATGCCCTCTATTTCGGAGGTCAAAAGTTCGCGGATCTCAATGTACGACTCTCGGTGGGGAAGGAGTCTTTTTAGACGGGCGACAGCCATGTCTTCGGTCAGCTGCGGCGCGGCCAGGGCGTCCAAGGATTCAAGCCGTTGCTGAAGGTCGGGAAAGAATTCATCTGCAGTGACTCCGCTGATAACCGCGGCTGTATGTTGTTCGATCAGCGTGTCGGCGGCAGACCCCAGCCCGTACAACGTGGACCAGTACAGGGGGTAGCGGCGGCTATGCCTACCTTGTAGCGCCTCCACCAGGGCTTTGTCCCAGTCGGCTGACCATCCGTTGATGATCAGACCAAAGTTTTCCATGACCTCTTGAAGGATTTCGTGCGTTGCTGGCCCGTACTCCGTCAGCTCGGCGAGAGTGTTCTTCTGGTCCAGCGACTTGTAATCACCGTGGAGCTTGATAACAGTACAGTCGGCATGATGGAGGGGTTTTCGTGCTTTAATCGCGCTCTCGGTGGACAGCACCTGGTACGGCACCGATGCCTGGTCTAGTGCTTGCTCGATGAGGCTATCGAAATTGGTTGTCAGGATGACTCGGATGGCGCCTCGGCGGACAAGTTCAGCGATTGCATGGTGCGCCTTACCAGGCACCTTGCGGTTGTCGGCTCGGTCTTCGTCCGTTGGTTCGAAGTAGCCGTGAAGGAGGGCGCTCCGCGCGGCCGGCGTTCGCCCCAGAGACTCGAGGAGTCCGGAGTAGCCAAGTTCTTTGCTGTCGCCATGCTCGTCCCACCATCTAGCTACCTCCTCATCGCCGGCATCAGCGCTCAGTGGCGTCCCCGCGACGGCAGATGCCTGCCGCACTAGATCTTTGATGACACCCCAGCCCGTGGGGATTCCCGCGCCAGTAGATGACCCGGAACCAATAAGGAGGGCATAGACGCCTGGCTGGGCTTGCACGGACAAAGCAAGGCCAATGCGAGGATCGATGGTGCGAGTAGTCATATCGCCACAATAGGTCAAGGTGGTGCTGGCTTCTTGCTTTGGTCGTGAGCCTGGCCGTTGGCCGAAGGGCCAGTGAACTGTCCTGGAAGGGTGCTGCCGGCGGAATAGGACCCGACGAACTTTGGATTGATTCGGCATCGCAAGCGTAGCCACTTATAGAGACTTCTACAGGGTTCTAAGGAAATACTGATTTGTCCCTAGAAGTTGCTACATTTGATTCATGCAGCTTGAACTTAACCCCTACAACCCTGGCTCCGGGGCGCAACCAATGCACCTCGCGGGCAGAGACGCCGAGATTGCAGCGTTCGATCTACTGATTGTCAGGACAAAGAAGCACTTGCAGGCACGCCCCATGGTCCTCTCGGGACTGCGGGGCGTTGGAAAAACGGTCCTTCTACGGCGACTGAAGGGGCTGGCTGATCATCACGGGTGGATCACCATCAAGCTCGAAGCGCGCAGAGGTGAGAGCGCCCAACAGGAAGCCCGGAAAGTCATTGCGGCCGAACTGCAGAGCGCTGCTCGCCGTCTGGTACCTCTCCTGCAAGCTGGAGACTATGTCCGGAAGGCGCTGTCGACGGTTACCTCGTTTACTGCAACAGCCGGCGTGAAGGGAATTTCGCTGGGTGTGAGTGTGGATCCTACGAGAGCATCCACCGGCCACCTGGAGATCGATCTGAAGGACCTGGTCGAAGACCTTTCCACGGCGCTCAAGAAGCAACGCAGCGGCTTTGTCATATTCATCGACGAGATGCAGGACCTCGACGACGAGCTACTGGGGGCGCTGATCTCAGCCCAGCACCATGCCAACCAGGAACAGCTGCCATTCTTCGTCGTCGGCGCCGGCCTTCCGAACCTGCCAGGCCGCCTAGCCGAGATCCGCAGCTACGCCGAAAGGGCATTCGACTACAGAATCATAGGCAAACTCAGTCCGGACGCGACCCGGGATGCGTTCACACAACCGGCCAAGTCCGTCGGCCAGCACTACTCCCACGAAGCCCTGGAACTCATGATCGAAGCATCGGGGATGTACCCATACTTCGTACAGGAATTCGGCAGCGCCATGTGGGAATCCGCGCTCAAGAGCCCCTTCACCCCCGATGACGCAGATGCTGCAATCACGCTGGGCCGCGAAAAACTGGACGCAGGCTTCTTCGTCGCCAGATGGCAACGAGCAACCAAGGCTGAACGCCGATTCCTTCACGCAATGGCACAGGACGGAGAAGGACCCTCCAGCACCGGTGACATCGCATCCAACATGGGAAAAAAGCCCACGGCCCTGGGGCCCGCCCGGGCAACACTCATCGATAAAGGCCTGATCTACTCTCCAGAATACGGACACGTTGCGTTCACTGTCCCCGGGATGGCAGGCTTCATCGCGCGACAAGAACTACTGGACTAGGCTCCCATCATGGATCCTATGGAACACGCACCTCTCGGACTTCAAGCCGGCGACATCGTAGCTATCGACCTTACCCACCCTCTGCGCTACGCACACGATACGTTCCGAGGGATGATTCGCCTCGAAGTCGATACCGTCTCCGCACTCGGCATATCGGGCCGGGGAAGTTCAGTCGAGGGGTTGATCGTGCCCAAGAAAGGTAAAGACTACGAACGCGTGGGTGGACACCCAGACGAAAGACCTGAGTTCTTCCCCTGGTCGTCAGTGCAAAAACTATCCGTCCTCCATAAGGCTGCGGATTATCAGGCGTTGTGGGATATCGAAGCGAGCTGGGACTAATATCTGCCCATCAGTTCAGAGCACTGATGGGCAGCGTGAACAATCCCCGGGGACCATCGACTGTGGATTTGATCGCTATGTGGCGCCTTCTGTGAGGGTCCACCGAGATGTCCTAGGTCTAAGGAGCGGAACACTCAGCCACCCCTATCGATGACCGAGCATCACGGGCTGAGCTGGGCGCTAACTGATGATTCGAACTTCGACGTCGGTTTGGCGATCGCTGCCGGCGTAGTTGAGGTACCCGCGAAGCATTGGTGACTGCCCAAGTTCGTCGAGTGGCGTCGAGGGCAACGGGGTGTGGATGATTCGTGGGTCATCGCCCAGCGGTCTGTAGTCGAAGTTTTCTTGCCGTGCCGCATTGTGATCGAATGCAAAATTCGCAATACATTCACCGTCGAGGAACTTGATGCCCAACTGTCGAATAGTCTGGCCGTCCTGGCTGGCTCCATGGATTCCAATAAGGAACGTATCCAAGGAAGGCACTGGCCCGCTCAGCTCATACTTCACGATAAAGGACCCGTTTCCCGGGTAGAGGAAAACGGCATTCAATGAGGGAACGGAGATTGTCATCTCCACAGCCTACTGAGCGCTCCTCCCAAGTCATATCAAAGAACTCGAAAGACAGGCTCCTGGGTGGGATCAGTCCCGGGTCTGGCCAAATGGCGCCCACTCACAGATCCGTCCGGATCGCGATCAGCTTTGTCCTCTCCGGCACTCCGGCTTCCAACGCCGCTTTTGCGGCCTCATATGTTGCCCCAGGGAATGTCAACCGTTCGGTGCTGCCGTCAGAATGTTCAATGGTGCCCGTGATCTCAATGCATCCAGCCTATGTCCGCCGGGATTAGCTCCGGCCTTGCTCGTGGCATAGTCCGCTATTCGAAACCGTAGATACTCCCTAAAAATGACGAATAGGGCGCTCTGAAGCCGGAACCATATTAGGAGAATCCCCCCTTCCGAAGGATCTTCGCAGGATATTCCGCAGGCTTTCGCAAGGATTTCCCGTGAACCCCATAACTGGCCGTCCTCCCTGTAAGGATTGTCTGGACGGCGTTTCGGGCCGCGTTCAATGCTCCTTGGGTCCGCCGGCAGGGAGAAGCTGAGGAAGGGGAGCCATGACGCCTGACAGAGCATCACAGGATTTTTCGCCGCGACAGGACAAGATCACCAAACCCGGCGGGCTGAATGATCGGACCGCAGGACAGGCAGTCATCGAGAAGTTGCTGGGCGATAGGGAGGGCGAGCCCTCGCGTTCTCTTCTGGGGCGTATTTTCGGCGCTGACCCACTGAGCCCGGACAACTACTCCTGGTACAAGGGTGCTCTCGGTGAGATAACAGTCGGGGAGGTCCTTGAACGGTTAGGGCCTGCATGGACGGTCCTGCATGCCGTCCCGGTCGGCGCCGGCACATCCGACATTGATCACGTCCTGATAGGCCCGGCCGGCGTTTTCACCCTTAACACCAAGAACCACGCCAGCCAATCCGTGTGGATCGCAGGCCAAACGCTGATGGTGGCCGGAAAAAAGCAGCGCCATCTCTACAACGCCAGCCATGAAGCGGCCCGGGCGGCCAAACTTCTGACCCGCGGCGTCAATGCGGCCGTGGAGGTCACCGGCGTTGTCGTCGTCGTCGCCCCGAAGAGCATAACGGTCAGGGAAAAGCCCTCCAGCGTAGCGGTGGTAACAGACCGGCAGCTCCTCCGGTGGCTCAACGGCCGCCCGAATGTACTCACCCCAACGCAGGTGTCTGTGATCGCAGCGGCAGCCATCCGGCCTGAAACGTGGCATCAGAACCCGCCTGTCAGCGCTGACCCCGCAGCCGTTCGGTACGAGTTCGCCGCCCTGAAGACTCTCGTGGACAAAGCGCGGCGACGCCGCGCAGGGTGGATTTTGGCTCTCTTGATCGGGGCCCCGCTTGTCCTGGCCACCCTTTCAAACATTTTCTGATCCCTCCGCCCAAGCCGTCGGTCAAGAAGCTGGACCTCCAGGAGTGAGCCGCCGCAGCCCTGGAACACCACTATCAGGAGGTTCCAGGGCACCGCACCGGGCGTTAGCTCAGGCTCTCTGACAGCAGTAGGATCAACCCGCCGAGGACAAGGGTTGCGGTTACCGCTGCCAGCCCGCAGCCGATTGTTCCGCCCACACTATTCGGGAACAGTCCGAACCGGCTGATAACCGGGACGATCCAGTGAAAGAAGGCCACGCCTGCTGCAATAAGCAGGACTCCAAAGACGGCAAACATAATGCTCCAATGCCTGATGCGAAGCCTCTCCGAGAGGCAAGCCCTGGTGGGCTTCTACATGACATGTGTACGGCGATTGCCATCCGCGCCAGATCTTTTAGTGTGGGCCTATGACGAACGAACTCTTTGCCTGCGATGGCCGGGTGGACGACGAGAAAATGTACGAACTTCTCGGCGTAGGAACCGAAACCGACACCCTGGACTACAAGTCCACTCTGGATCTCAGCCGAGGTGCCGAGAAGCAGAAGATCGAGTTCGCCAAAGACTGCATGGCGATGATGAACCTCCCCACGGGGGGCTATCTCGTCATCGGTGTAGACGGAACCGGAGCGCCGGCACTCGACGTCGCCCCAATCGACAGGAGCCACTTCGACACTAGAACGCGCCGTGTGGAGTGCCCCACGTGGCCCACACCGAGAGCCATGTACGAGGCAGGCGACCACGCAGGCATCTGGAATTGTGCTGACCTCGCAGTTGCGGGGCCACCGGAACCTCTGACGCTGGTCCATGCAGCCGTGCAGGATGCTGCCGCCACGATTAGGCGCGTCATCATCAGTGTCCAGGCTCGCCTCCAGACCTAAAGGCCGGTGTGGCTGCTTGTATCCCGAAATGCTTCTGCTTGCATGGAGTCATGACTGAGCAGCCGCCACCAGCGGTGACAGAAGACCTGGACCGGCTGCGGACGGCACTGGACGGCGCCATTCCCCCCAGAACTGTGTCCAATCTTCTGGTCGGAACGTGGAACATCCGGGCCCTGGGCGACCTGACCCCCAAGTGGGTGGCCAAACCCAGGGACACACCCAAGCGGGATTGGCATGCGCTGGCCTGCCTGGCGGAGGTGATCTCCCGGTTCGACATCGTCGCCGTCCAGGAATCCCGCCGCAACCCGAAGGCCCTCAAACACCTGCTGGCCACCCTCGGCCCGCAGTGGCAGGTCATCATCTCGGACGTGACCGAAGGTTCCGCAGGCAACGGCGAACGCCTCGCGTTCCTATACGACAGCGAACGGGTCCAGCCCTCGGGCCTGGTCGGGGAGATCGTGCTGCCACCGATCGGGGATGACCCGGCCCGTCAGTTCGCCCGCACCCCGTACACCGCCAGCTTTACCAGGGCCGGGGTCGAGTTCACCCTCGCGTCCGTACACGTGTTGTGGGGCAAGAGCCCGACCGAGCGCCTGCCGGAGATCACCGCCTTCGCCCAATGGATGCGGGAATGGGCGGTCCGGCCCAACGATTGGAACTCAAACTTCATTGTGCTCGGGGATTTCAACTTGGACCGGGTCGGCGACCCGCTTTACGAGGCATTCATCGCTACCGGCCTGTGGCCGCCGACAGAACTGGACAAGGTTCCGCGGACGATCTTCGACAACGACAACACCCGGCACTTCTACGACCAGATTGCCTGGTTCTCCAAGGCCGACGGCACGTCGCTGCTTCAGGGCCTGACCTACGGGCAGCGGGCCGGCTCCTTTGACTTCATCCCGCATGTCTTCCGGGACCTGACCCGCAGCGAGGTGTCTTGGCGGATCTCGGACCACTATCCGCTCTGGTGCGAGTTCCTGCTGGGCTGAGCGCTGGATAGTGGCTCTTAGTATCTGATGTGCATCAGGTCATCGGGTCTGGTTTCGGCGGCGTCGCGGTGCCTGTACGCCTATGCCCCAGACCTGGCCGCCTAGACGACACCTGGGCCAGTTGGAAAGGATGTAACCATCAGGGCAGCCCAGCCAGATCGCTGACGAACACAGCCATCTGAGGGGGCGCGTGGGCATCTGGAAGACAGGAACCTGTGA
Organism: Micrococcaceae bacterium Sec5.7; assembly: GCA_039636785.1. Classification (NCBI taxonomy): domain Bacteria; kingdom Bacillati; phylum Actinomycetota; class Actinomycetes; order Micrococcales; family Micrococcaceae; species Micrococcaceae bacterium Sec5.7. The sequence continues at coordinate 80,933 of CP144170.1, forward strand.
GTTGGATCGGGATCGGCAGGGTGTCCAGGTCGAAGTGGACGCGGGTGCTGAATGGTTGCTTGCACCACGGGATTGACCAATGATGTGCATGGCGGCGCTCGTCAACCTTGTTGGAGGAAGGACTGTTGGTCTTTGCTTCGGGGAGCGACCGCTAGTAAGGGGGGCTGGTCCCTGGTCTCAGCACGTCGGGGGTGCCAGCCCCCACCCATAATTTTGGCTGCTTGTCTTCAGACGCCCCGCCGCCCCGGATCCGAGCTGAGCCCTGGTCAAACCTCAACGGTCCAGACCGCTCATCTGCGGATTCCATATGATCCTGCGCGGGGGCCTCTCAAGCACGAGTCAGAGACGATTCAGTCTGCTTTGAGACCGACGGCGATCTGCTGCCTCGGCTCCTCCCGTTGTTGCTGGTGGCTCCGGCGTCGCTCTGGGAAGGGAGCATGGGAGCGCCCCGATGCTATTGGGGGATGCATCGAGGCGCTTGCAAAAGCATATTAGGAGGACTTTTTCAAGTCAAACTGCTACGGCAGCATCCGAGAACCACACGACCGAGCCGAAGCAGCGCCACGGATTGGCGGCGTTTTCATAGCGCTAAATGGGCGGCGTTTGGTGTTCGTAAGCCGATCCCTCACCGTACTGCTACGCTACGCCTCAGATCGTCGGTGTCTTGGTTGAGGCCGGCTGCTTTAACAGTTCAGCCTCCGCAGGGTCGGTGTCCGTCTCGGTGTGTTCTGTGCTCGTTGTCGGCGAGACCGCATCGGACGGGTCTTTGCTCGAATCATCCTGGTACTGCAAGCGGTCCAGCTGTCCAAGTGCCGCTATGGCGTCACGGAAGGCATCGAAACGAGGCACTGCTGGGTGTGCACGATCACCCAATTCGTACTCACGCTCAATCGCGGCGAGGGTGAGTCGTGCTCTGTCAGAGTGCGTGTCATTCGGCATTGCGAGGGAAAGCTGACGGAGTAACCTACTTGCATCGTACTTTCGGATGCCTGCGGGGTGGTCGCGAAGGAAAGCTTGGATGTGACGGGCTAGTTGATCGTTGGCGCGTTCGTCGGACTCGTGGTCAGCGGCGTCCTCAAGGCGTTGGGCGAGGTCACCGAGCAGCAGAGTGAAGCGCCTTCGCAATTCATCGGCGCCGTCCACCTCGGAGTTGAGTTCTAGCAGCTTGACGACTTCCCGGGCAAAGCCGGCTTTCTCGATGTGTTCATCGGGGAAGACCGCCGCGATAGCTGTCTCTAGCGCATCCCAAACAGCGTCCGTTGAACGTGCGAACTCCAAGATCAGTTCGACCGAAAACTTTTGCCCCGTTGACTCAGTCAGACTGATGAAACGAGCGATGTGATTAAGGGCGGCGCGGCGTGCGATCGATATGGGAATGAGATCCTCGATTTCGACCGGGGTGGTTCCCCAATCGGTTTGAACACCGTGACGTTCAGCCCATGTGTCTATCCTGACGATGTACGAGTCCTGCAGTACTCGCTGTTTTCGCATGTCTCCGCGTTGCAGGACGCGCTCGGCTCTGCGGCCCGCATCGTCTCCGTCCAGCAGTGCTACACACGCTGGTTTGACGGTGTCTCGACCGCGCGCCAGGTAAACCATGTATGGGATTCCGTCGGCTCCGCCGCTGCCGACAATAGTTACCCGGTTTAGATCCATCACGGACGCCGTGGTCTGCTCCCGATCGGCAATGTGAGCTGACAGGCCGGCCAGCAGCACCTGATCGCCAGCCCCCTCCACGAAGAGATTCTGTCCACCGATGAATGCAGTCTCCGCTATATAGACGCCCAACGAGGATCGGAGAGGTTCATATCGGTTGTTTGCTGCGTCTCTAACGACACGAGTACCCTCCTCGTCCGCTCCCTTGTCCAGGACGCGTATGCGTTGGGGTGCGTTCTTATCGATGAGAAACGGTGAGTGGGTGACGTAAACGACTTGGCCACCAGCTCCTCCGTCTTCGGGGTTGGCATAGTCGTGCAGGATGCGCAGGAGGTCCTGCTGTCCCACGCTGGATAAGTACGCGTCGGGTTCATCGAGAAGCAGAATCGCCGAGCCGTTGCCCGCGAGGCGGTGTGCGGTGAGTTGAACAAAGTAGCTGAGAAAAAACCGTAGGCCCTGGCTGCGTTCTTTGAAGGAGTATGTTGACGCTGTGCGGTCTTGAATAGTAAGTGCAAGTTCGTGTTCGCGTGCCTCGACGAGCAGATCAAACTGTTTGTCTTGGGTCCACCAGCGTTGGATATTGAGGTTCTCCTTGATTGCCGCATTCATGCGGCCCACAAGCCCCTCGACGTAACCCTCCCGGCCTTCTTCGAGCCCGCGCTGCAGTTCAGCGAAGGACTCTGGGGCAATTTTCGCTGCATCAATCAGCAACTTGCGCGCGAGCTCAAACTCAGCGTCTTCATCAGCTGTGGACATACTGCCGGCAGTGTTTTGCGCCGCCAGCAGCGTGGCAAGAAGCTGATCCAGCATTCCCGCGGCCGGATCTGAAGCGTCGATGCCATCAAGCAGCTGACTGCGTTGCGGGCGGCGTAGCGAGCGTCGGTTGTGTCCGGCGAGACGCCGGATGGAGACGCTGTCTGGGATAGCGAGGTCAGTAACCATCTCGAACACTTTTGGGAGACGACTTTGGACGATGGCCAGATCTTCATCGGTGATGGCAACGCGTTGACCGTCGATGACGAGGAAAGGTGCGCGGTCACCGGGGCGGAAGAGGGCGAATCGTTTCGCGTTCTCTAGTGCCCTGATCCCGATCGGCGTTTCGTTGGCTTCCAGTTCCAGCCAGGCACCGAACTCGGGGTATCGCAGCTGATCCACCTGGACGGAGTACTGCGCAGAGTATCGACAAAAATCAGCCCGATCAATGCGGTCTAGGCCGAGTGCAGCCTTTATTGCCCCAAGAAGGTGGCTTTTTCCCGACTCATTCGCTCCGACAATCGCGGTGATATCGGTGTCGATTGGGATGCGTACGAATGGATACCAGGGGCCCTCCTGGTCCTCCCAAGACTCACGGTCGGCACTCGGCCGGGCTTTCAATTCGAAGTCGAAGTTGAAGGACTTATAGAACCGAACGTCAATGCGTGTCAGCTTCATCGGCGGACGCTCCTAAATATTCGTGGTGGACCTGCAAGGAGCTTATCGAACTCCTCCGACACTTCGATGCGACAGGCGCCCGTAAGCCGGTCCGCCACCGGCCGCTATTCAGTCCTGGCACGTGGCGGGAAGCCCTGGGAGGATGATCCGGTAACCGTGCGGGCTCTCGCTGCAATGCTCAGGGACTTCCGAGCAGACTGTGACACACCAACTGCGGACCGCTAGTGCGGAACGGGACCGCTTACCTGGCCGAGCTGGTGATCACTCTGGCCACGGGCCCTGTTCATCGCCCTCGATGACCTCGCCCGAGCCGCCGGGACCGACACAGGGCAGCTAGCTGTTGGACAGGGCGGAACTCAGGGCGCTCAGTGAGGGCCGGTAGGCCACCGTTTGGCTCCGGTGAAAGTCGCTCTGGCCCTTGCATTCACGAAGATGCCGCCGGCGAATGCCCTGGGGCAGCTTTCTGCATGGCGTCCTTCACCCGGCCTATTACTTGTTCAAGTCGATAACCCGGGTGCACCTCGATGAGTACACAGCCGTACTGTCTGCAGATGTCTAGCTTTCGTGCGTCTCGTTCCTGCTGAAGCTCGAAGGCTTTGGCGCCGCCGAAGTACTCGACGGGGTTTGAATGCTGTGCCCCCTGGTACTCGATCCCGATGCTGTAATCGGGGAGATAAATATCGAGGCTCTGTGGGGCGAGCCAACCTGGACGGGCCTGGTGCACCACTCGTTCCTCTGGGAATGCCGCCTGCACCTGGCGCAGGAGTGCCATCTCCGACACCCATCCCTCCCCGACTCGGGGAATTTCAGCACCGTCTCGAGCAACGTTTTCGGCTTCCCGGGTGAGAGCCCGACACCGAGCGAAAAGGAGCGCAAAAAGGAGACTCCACGAGACCCAGGGGGCGGGCCAATCAATTGGCTCCTCATACCCCGGCCATACCTGGAATGCTCCGGGCGGTTCTCGTAACGTGCTACTCCCACGCGCTTCCGCGAGGAGAGCCCTTACATGGTCACCCGTGAAGCGCTGCACGACCTCATCTTCGACGCCGGCCGCCACTTCGTTCACTGATCTGTCGGCAGTCACCCGACTCCAGAAGTCCTCTACGAGGCTGACGCCATGAGCGGCGTGGAAGTCATCGAGCCGCGCCTGAAGCGCGTGGAAAATCGCCTCCAGGTGCCCAATGCCCTTCCTGGTGATTCCGTACTCCGCCCACCTAAATACTTGCATTGCTGTCAGCGGAGGGTGGCCGAGATGCGCCGAGAGTGTCAGGTGGTGTGACGGACTAACCTGGTCGCCGAGCGCGGCGTAACCGGAAGCGAAGTCGCCCTCAAGAAAATAGAAATCAGCCAGCGCGGACTCCGCATAAAGAGGTCGGTCAGCGCCACGGTATGCACTCACCAAAGACTCCAGCGTGCGCCTGGCCCCAATCGGATTCGTCCGACGCTCGTCCAATAGCTCGTATAGCAACATCGACCCGTACCCCGACTGTCCCTGCACGTCCACCGGGTCGCCGGCGAGCAGCGACGGGAGGAAGGTGCGGCGGTAGAACGACTTCTGCAGCCGGTTCATCTCCGGTCGTTCCAAGCCAGAGTAGAACTTCGGCACTCGACGCGGTGCTTTTGGGGTGGCTGAGGCCCCGGCTCTGTCTTGTTCCATGGCCCCATCTTCTACGAGAGTCACTCACGCCGCCTGGATTACTCCAATGAAAAGTGAGCGAAGCACTTGCCGCCGGCCACCAGGGCAGCCACATGCGGCGGCGAGCCTCATTCCGCCTTCCCTCTTCCGGTCATAGGGAGGAAGACCCTGTCGAACGTCTCGTCAATCAGCTGGTTCTCGGTTTTGTCGAAGTCGGGAAGTACCTCGGCGAGGGATTTTGACAGCATCCACGTATTCAGGACGTCGTCCTGGACGATGGCAAGAAGGGCAGTTCCTACCTGGGATGGTGAAAGCACCGCCAGCATTTCGATGTCCCGAAGGGACACGGTAAGTACAGGCAGGCCTGGATCCTTGATGGTCATCCTGACGGCGCGATCGTTCGCGTGATAGAAGGGTTCGGCAGTGACTACAAGCCCGATCAGGGGGCGGCCAGAGGGTATCGCAGCGTATGCCGTATTGCCCGTTCGGATTTCGGCTGCATTGTTCGCAAGCTGACGGTAGGCCTTGCTTATGGTTTCGTTGGCCTCCTGGAGACCTATAAGCGTGCCCGCTCTGGCCCCCAGTTTCATTTGTGCTGATTTACACTCGATCAATATCGTGGCCTGCGGTGTGATGAGGAACCAGTCGGAGGAATCGATGCCGCCGACACCTTTCTTATTCCATCGGAATTCCTGGAAGACAGTGTGTTCTCCCGTGTGCTGGAGCTGCCGGCCTGTGTAGGCCGCGACTCGCGCGCCCATGATTGCTCCGAAGTTCTTATCCGCCCAGAGCCGCATTCCGCGGTAGTAGAGGTTTTGGGGCGCCATCGCCCGAAGGAGAAACTGTGGCTGCGGCGCATATCTGAGTCCGTCGCCGATATCCATGAGAGGCGTTTTGATCAGGGGATTGTAGGCGTAGCGCTGATAGGCCGGCGGAAGCTCGGGCGCGGATCTACCGTCTGCACGTGCTTCAGCTATGGTGGCCGTCAGTTTGTCCATAACGGCACGGGCTACCGCTGCTGCAGGGACCATCTCTCCGAGCGCTTGGTACGCGTCGGAGGCGAGCCACTGGGGATCGAAGTGTCCTCCATTTTTCATGACGCCGACTGCGATCATGAAGGATACTGCCAGGGCATCCTCGATGGATCCGCCGAGAAGTTCTGTCCAGTCCACGCTGCCCGGCCAGCCTTCCGTGCCCGGCGTGTCCACCCATAAGAGGTAGGCACGTGCCAACTCCTCCTTAATGGGTACCTGATACGGGATCTGTTCGTAAACGTAGCCCCCCAGTACCGATAAGTAACTGAAATCAGGATGGTCTTCCTTCTCATCGTGTGAGATTGAGAACAGATTCCGCATACGAGTCACGGCGCGATCGTCCACTGGCTTGCCGCGGTGATCGTTGCTGTAGAGAACACAGTCACGGGCCATGGCTGCATAAATCCACGGTGGAAAACCGGCCGGCCAACTCTTGTCCCACTGCATGGCGATGTCTTTTTCGTCTGCCGCTCTGGCTGCGATGGCTGGAATCAGATCTCGGGGAGAATGCCTGCGCACCGCCTGCCTGAAGTCTGCATATGGAGGATATCTCCGCGCGCTGCCACTCATGCCACCAACTTACTTGACGCCAATCCTTGCTGGGCGAAAGGTGCCAGCACTCTGCCAGTCAGAGTCCTGAATCCAGATATCCGGCGGACCTTTTCTGAGCAGCACCCCTTGCATCCCTGCAACCATGGGGATTTCCACGTCCTTTGATCAAAACCATCAAAAGTGGATGGCCGCCCCCTGCCCTGGGCGATTCGATCCATCGCCATCCAATTAGGGGCACTTTTCATCCAGTTTCCACCGGTGTCCCACCTTTTCTTTTCCCGAGGGTGGGACACGGCAGATGGCTCTGACCTGCTAAAACTCCAATCCAGGCAGTTCGGGATATCCGGGGGTGGGACAGCGTTAAAGCGCTCTGAACTGCGGAAACGTTGTTCTTTGGTCATTTTGTCCCACCTGTCCCACCTTTTGAAAAACAGGTGTTCCGTATGTGCGCGCTTGCGTGCGCGCGCGTGCGCGCGCGAGGCTCCTTTTGTCAAGACAGGTGGGCAAAAAGAATTTTGAGGATGTCTGTCCGGTTTCGTCCGTCCGGGTCCCCTCTTGTTGGTAGACCATTCCTACTGGAGAGAGATTAGAGACCTTGACCACGATTAACGCCACGCCGAGGCTGTTGGGCTCCAAGATCTTGAAGCATGATCGCAGTACGTTGGAGCCATGGCTAAAGATAAGCGCTACTACGGGGATCGGAAATGCATCAGCGCCCGGGTGCCTGATGAGTATCACTCAGTCTTTGAAGCACTCGCTGCCCAGGAAAACCTTTCTGTGGGCACTTGGGCCGTCAAGAAGCTCTTTGAAGTCTCAGACCTCCCTGTTCCTGATTTCGTTGAAAAGCAGGCTCAGAAGAACCGCAGCGCCCAAGGGGGTCAGTCCTCGACAGCCGCTTAAAACAAGAACAGCCGCCCTGCGAAGGCAGCTGTTCTTCAATCCTAAAGACCTGAGCTCTGACGCCAATCAAGTTCTCAGATCGATATTTGCTATTAGAAGGACCCCCCAGGAGGAGGCCTTGGTATTGCTATGAGTATAGCCAACATGATTCATGTTGCGCGAGAAATCTCCGCCCGCGTGTCTAGCGACTTTCGGGGCGGGGTTCCCGCGTGACATCAATGACTCCTGCCCCAGTCTCCAGATCATCCCTGGACCGGGTAATTGCTGCGCTTGAAAACCGGGGCTACCCGATCAAGCGAAGCGATCGCTTTATGACCCTGTGCCCCTGCCACGCTGACCGCACCCCCTCGATGCATGTCACTTGGGAAGATGGCAAGGTCATGCTGTTCTGCTTCAGCTGCAGCAATTCAGGGTCCGCCACCTTCGAGGACCTTGCACGCGGTATTGGCCTTGAGCCATCAGATCTTTTCGATGAGCCGCTTCCGCCGCGTGATTCCCGACCCAACGCCTCCGTGACCAAGAAGCCGGTGGAACGGCGCAAACCACTCCCACAGATCCTGCCATCGGCCGATGACTCGAACGGTGCGCTGCAACCCCGCCATCGTTTCGAGACCACCGCGACTTATGACTACGTCGATGCTGAGGGGAATCTCGTTCAGCAGGTCATCCGTGAGGAATGCAAGGTCAAGGCGCATCCCTCGAAGCGCTTCAAGCAGCACTTCGTTGACACCGCTACCGGTGAGATCGTCAATCAAAAGCCCGCTGGCTTCGTCCCGGTCCCCTACAACCTTCCTGCGGTCCTGGCAGCCGTGCAGGCCGGAAAGACCATCTATTTGGTGGAAGGGGAAAAAGACGCTGATACCGCGGCCGCTCACAAGCTGGTGGCCACGACCAACGCCCAGGGCGCCGGCGTCTTTCCCAAAGAACTTGCCATGTGGCTCCTTGGCTACCGTGAAAACGGCGAGGCGCTGCAGACGAAGGTCCGCGTCGTCGCTGACCGGGATCTCGCCGGCTACCGTCGAGCCGCGAACCTTTACCAGGTACTCACTGATATCGGGGTCAAACCGACCATCGTTCTCCCCGCCACCAAAGACCCTAAATCCGATCTCACCGATCACTTTGAAGCCGGATACGGTACCGGAGATTTCATCCCGACGTCGCTGCAGACCGTCCAACTCCTGGCCCAGCTCGAAGACATCCGCCAGGCTCTCAAGCACGTCGACGCTGCCTGCGAGCAAAGCGAAGCGCGATTCCGTCTCGCTCTGGACACATCCGACGAGACAACCCAGGAAGAAGAAAAAAGCGCCGCTGAATCCTGGGCAAAGGAAGGGTCCCGTCGGCTCAGCAGTATCCGTGAACTTGCTGACATCGGTGGCGAGGTAAACGCCGATGACGCACAGCTGGTCACCGCCATTGGTGAAGTCCGTGACCAGGCCTTCGCCAGAGTAAATGACACTTACACCACCCTTGGCCTAAAAGCCCCCGCCTCTGTCCTGGACCGTCAGGGCGGCGAAGTCGTTCCCTTCGCAAAGCCGACCGGCCCCGTTGTGGCCCCAGGCGTCTACGCCGACGATCCTGCCCCCCACGTCCCCAACACGACCGTTACCTACCGGGTCAGGCGCGGCGAAACCGTGAAGGTCACCGAGAAGTTCTCCGAAGACGAAGGCGTGAAGTACCGCTACGACAGCGTCATGAACTGCTGGGCCGAGGTGATCGATCAGTTCGTCGAAGACGACGGCCTCGAATCAGAGTTCTCCCGCCCGTCCTTGGGCATGAGAGTGAAGTTCCGCCGGTGGCGCCGCGACGAAAACCAGCGCCCCATCAGGCTGCCGGACGGTTCCTTCGAAATCGAAGAGCAGATCGTCACCTGGACGGCCGACACCATCCAGAAGGGGAAATGGGCAGAAGAGATCCCCTGGTACGGCGCAGCTGCCCTGGCCTCAACCAGCCGGCGTGGCAAGGACGCAGCCTTTGACGGAATTCTCAAGGCCGTCCAGGGACCAGCCCAAAAGACCGCGAAATACACCTCCACAGGATGGAGGGAGACCCCCGATGGTCGAATCTTCATCCATGCCGGCGGGGCCATCAGCGCAACCGGTCCCGTAGAAGCAGACGTCGCTCTGCCTGACGCGATGGCCGTATACCGGATGCCTGACCCCACGACCGACGCCGGACGCCTCCGCGAAGCCTGGATGGAAGGCGTCAAGCCGCTGCTCAAGGACATTCCGGCCCGGATCGTCTACCCGATGCTCGGCTTCGTTTTTGAGTCCGTTTTCGCCGACAGAATGAAAGTCACCCTCCACTTCCAAGGTGGTCGATCGTCCTACAAGACAGCCTGCGCCAATATCGGTATGCAGTTCTTTGCCCCGGGGATCCACTTCGGCAACAAGCGCGAGGTTGTCTCAGGTGCCAACTCGGGCGGAACCGCCCTGGGTATTCTTCGCACCGCCGCAATCTGCGCCAACATGCCCGTCCTGGTCGATGACTTCGCCCCTGACGGCGATCCTAAACGCGCTCAAAAGAAGCTGGGCGACGTCGCTCGCATCAACTACAACGGTTCCCTGCGCGCCGTCGGAACAGTCAACGGCGGTGTTCGCAATGACCGGCCACTGAATACCGGGTTGATCACCACCGGCGAGCTGGGTCCGGACGACTCGGCCGAAACCCGGTTGCTGACACTGCTGCTCTCGCCAGGTGACATCCAAAACGCACAGGATCTGTTTCCCCGGCTGGAACACACCGTGGCCCGCCGAGGCCGTGCCCTTCTGGGTTCATCGCTGATCCAGTACCTAGCAGAAACCTTGGACGAGGAAATTGCCGAGCGCGCGCACTGGCAGGACCACCGCGGAGAACCAGGGAACCCTTACGACTTCTGGGTGGAACAGATCCGCAAGCTCCCTCATGATTCCAGCTTGGAAGGCCGCTTCTCAGATTCGGCCCAGTGGTGCTCCCACGGGATCCGATTGATGCTGCGCATGATGGTCACCCGCGGGGCTCTCAGCCAGGAAGAAGCCACCAACATCCTCGCCCGGGCTGACCAGGGAATCCTGGAAGCTCTGGCCTTGCAGAACGATGTGGCCGGCGACTCCGGACACCGCCTGATCAACTACCTCAAGGACGCCATCGCCTCTAACGAAGCGCACCTGAGCAATGCCGACGGCGGCATGCCCGAAGACGCGCACAATTTCGGCTGGGTCAGCCGGGGATCCAGCACATTCAACGGGATTCTCCAGGAACAGAATTGGGTACCGATGGGCACCAAGATCGGTGTCATCAAAAATGGCCGGGCATTCCTGATCCCAAGCGTTGTACTCGGCATCGCCAACCAGATGGCGAGCCGGGCCGACGCCACCTTCGGCGAATCCCAGGTCAGCATCGCCTCAGCTATGCTCTCTCACGGCTGGATCGTCCCGGACAGGGACGGCAAACACGCCAACCAACGCCGCATCTCAGGGAAGAAGATGCGCGTCTGGGACATCCCGATCGCCGTACTCCTGGGTGAAGACGACATCCCTGATGACGGGCCCGGCTCAACTCCTGAACCACCTGTCGCGCCGGCCTCGCCGCCGCTTTTCCCGGACGGCACCCCTGCCGGGCCAACCAATGATGCGCCGGTCCCCGGCACCCACCACCCATCTGACGAGCTGCAGCCCAAGGAGGGCCAGATGCCACAAAGCCATACCTTCGTCGACGTCACCGGCGAAGTCGTCCTCATGGATCACCTCAGTCAGTGGGAAGACTGCATCAAGTGCCAGGAACAGGCCGCCGGCGCGATCGACGGGCTTCCTATCCACATGAAGTGCTGGAACGCCTCCATGGAGGCTCTGAGAGTCGAACAGCAGTCACTTACGGCCAACGCCCCGGCTGTCGTTGTAGACCCTGCCCCCACAGCTCCGGCGCCGGTCGAAACGCCACTGCCGGCCACCAGCACCATCGAAGATGAATCTGTGCCCTTGGAGGATCCTGCTGACCCAACCGCTGCCTCCAAGCCCGAAAGCGAATCAGCACAGCTGCCCACCTTCGATGCCGCCTTGGCTGTCCTGGACGTCGACGGCCTCCATATTCCAGGCCAAGCACTCCGTCCGCTGGAAACCATGCCTGCTCACATGGGCGAAGTCGCAGACCTTGCAGCAAGCCTGAACCTGGGCACCATCGTCCGGAAGACCAAGAATCAGGCCGGAAAGTGGAACTACAAAGCCGCTCCGGGCCAGTTCTACATCACCATCGAGGCCACCAAGCTGCTGCTGGGCCTCGAGGACCTGCCCGGTGACCGAACCCAGCGCAACGAACTCATCAAAGCCCACACCACCGGCCATCCCTTCGTGACCCAGGCCCTGGACCAGGGCTGGCTGATGAGCAAGGAAGGCAAGTTCCTTGGTGGAACCACTCGCATGTGGCGCAAAGACGACAACCGCCGGGCCATGATCACGCTCATCCCCATGCTCGGTGACGACGCCTATCCTGCCATCGTCGAATTCCGCAAGGACGGCAAGCCCAAGGGCCCGGCAAAAGCTGACGTCATCGCCACCCGTCTCCAGCGCCTGGCCGCCGCACTGCAGTACCCCTACACCGTTTCGGCCAGCAGCACCGGGCTGGATCTACTGTCCGAGACCCGGAAGGACCGCGAAGAAACGCTGGCACCCCTGGAGCCGGTTCCGCCGGCAACCATCCCCGGGCTGGTGCTGGACTACAACTGGTCCCGCAAACCCTCTGCCGAAGAGGCTGAACACGAGTTCATCCACGCCTACGACCGTGGAGCCTCATACCTCGCAGCCGCTGACACCGTCTTTGGCATCGGACACGCCACCCACCTGACCAACAACCCAACGTTTGACCCGAAGCTGCCCGGTTACTGGCGAATCAACATCCCGCCGGCAGAAGAATGGCTGCACCCGTCAGTCTTCAACCCCCAGGGCACCATGTCATACGACGACTACTGGTACACCACCGAAACGCTCACTTTCGCCACCAAGGATCTCGGCTACGAAATTGAGCCGCTGGAAGCCTACGTCTGGGAAAAGTCAGGACGCATCTTCTCCGGATTCGTCAAGCGCATCGTCGACGCCAGGACCCTCCTGGACACGGCAGATCCCGATGACCAGGCTGCCCGGGACATCATCAAATCCATGTACGTCCGTACCTTCGGCATGATCGGATCCCACGAGCACCAGGCCGGCCGTCAGGGATACGCCCCCGAACGCTACGACACCATCAAGGGCCGGGCCGGCGCCAACATCCTGCGCAGAATCATCGACATCGGCAAGAAAACCGGCCGATGGCCAGTCGCCGCCTACACCGATGCGCTGCTGTACACCTCCAACAACCCCGACGGTGCTGCCGCATGGCCTGGTGAACCAAAGACCTTCGGCCGCAAACCGGGCCAGTACAAGCACGAAGGCACCGCCAAGCTCGCGGACCTCCAGAAGTACCTCACCGGCTCAGGCTTCGACCTCGAAGCCCGCAACCTGTTCAAGTAAGGAGGAGCCACCGTGTACGAAGATCCCAAACCACCCACACCCACCGAGCGGCGCAGCACCTTCTTCGCTGCCCTTACCGGACGGAAAGGCGCAGAAGTCTCGGGTAAATCCACCAACATCGTGGGGATGCTCCAGACGCTGTTCCCCAAAGAAGGAAAGATCGATACCCGCCGTGCTGCCGAACGTCTGGGAGTCAGCCAGCGGACGGTGCAGCGCTGGGCGAAAGGCGAGCAGAAGCCGAAAGCTGACAACCTTGCCGCGCTGAACAAGCGCGCACGGCAGGCTGCCACCACAAAGGCCGGCCGTGCCGCTGCCGTTAAGAGCCAGCTGCACGGCAAACTGGCCCGGCAGGGCGCGAAAATCACCATCCGCGGCCATCAGGGCGTACCTGGTACCAGCGCTTACGGAGATACCTACACTCGTTTCCGGTCAGCAACACTGAAGATGACGCCAGAGCAAATGCACGATCTCTACATCGCCTACGCCGAGCACGGAGACACCGGGCTCCACGATTTCCTCGAGCAGCAATACAGTGAAAATTACGGTGCGGGCCAATGGAATATGGACTTCATCAGCAACATCGACCTCAACGAGATCTAGGAGCAGCGGCTCAGGTGGGTTCCGCGGCCGCCAGCGGAGGCAGCGGTGCCGCCTCCAGGACGGCCGAGGAGCTCCCCTGCAGCCGCTGAAGGCCCCGAGGACCGTGAATCAGCGGCAGGGCCAGCCGCCAGTCATCGCAGGCCTTCAGCAAGGCAAATTTTGCCGCCTGCGCCTGGAAGTAGTTGGGGTAGATCTTTCTTTCAAAAATGGCACCACCGCCAGCTCCTGCAGTGACCCTGGTCAGAGACTTTTCGTCGAGCCGGCCAATTCGCGGAATCCACACACCAATGCTCCTGAACCACACCAGGTACAGCACATGAGGCTCAGTCCAACCTCTCTTGTGCCAGTCCTCACCCCGAACGCCTTTCAGCTTTAGCGTCTCGGCAGCATCGACAGCATTTCGCCATTGCACCCGCTCCTGATCTCTGACCAGATCCGGAACTGCTACCAACCTGTGAATATCGTCTCTCCAGCGCGCCGGCAACCTGGTGCGGACCCACCGCCGCACAGTCCCTATCGACACCAGGCATTCTTGGGCCACGGCCGCTGCGTCCAGCCGGCCATCAGGCTTGAGAGCATCCAACGCCAACCCCAGCACAAAATGAACCTGCGGACCATCAAACCAAGCCGAAACACCAGGTGCCCTTGAGGGAGGCCGGACCCCAACATTCTCGGAGGAACCGAGCAGCTCCGGGATCCTCACGACTCTGCCGGCTTATCCTCACCCTCGGCAGCTTTGGTCGCCACCTTGGTTGGCCGGCCCCGCCTATTCGGGTTGCGAGCCGCCCTGGCCGCCATATAGTCCTCGATGTCCTTCCGGGCGTAAATAGTCACCTTCTGGACCACCGGCTGAGGAAAATCCGGATCAAACTTCGGCTGCTTCTTGCGCGCGGCCGAAGCCTGGGTGATGAAGCTCTGCGGCTGGATACCCAACAGCTCGGCAGCCTCATCAGTAGTCAGCCAGCCCTCGCCCAGAATCGACATTTTTCGTCCTCACATTCCTCGTTAGCAACACGAACGGAAATCACATTGCATCACCCATTAATGTATCTCAGATCAACTAAAGAGTCTGCTTTTCGCCAAAAGATCACAAAAGCGCATCGCAGCGCGCAGCCGGCTGGCCCGCTCCCCCCAATCGCGGAGCGATTGGGGGGAGCGCAAATCACAGCAAAGCCGCCCACA